>DATEHD010000267.1:0-7651 GCA_035279765.1 Candidatus Krumholzibacteriia bacterium
CACCGAGCAGCCTTCCTGGCCGAGGCTCGAATACAGGCCGCCGACTACCTGGTTCTGGCGATAGAGATTGCTGAGCCGCTCCTCGAGCTTGCGATTGAGCGACATGAAGTAATAGAGCTCGAGATAGCTCGTGCGATCGAGCTCGAGGCCCTTCGGAATCGAGAGCGTGTAGATCTCGTCAGATGTGGATGGCTTCACCGTAGACTCCATGCGCCGCCTCCAGCATCGCCTCCGCCAGCGTCGGATGCGCGTGAATCGTGTTGGCCACCTCTTCCACCGTGGTCTCCAGCTTGACGCCCAGCGTGGCCTCGGCGATCAGCTCGGTGGCCCGGGGCCCGATGATGTGGACGCCGAGCACTTCATCATAACGCTTGTCGGCCACGATTTTCACGAAGCCGGTGGTGTCGCCGAGGATCTGGGCCCGGCCCAGCGCGGAGAACGGAAACTTGCCGATGCGGACGTCGTAGCCCTTGTCGCGCGCTGCCTTCTCGGTCAGCCCGACGCTCGCCACTTCGGGGTGCGAGTACGTGCAGTTGGGGACGGCGAGATAGTTGATTGTCTGCACGTGTTTGCCGGCCAGGTGGTCGACGGCAAGGATGCCCTCGCGGGAGGCGACGTGGGCCAGGGCCGGCGAAGCGATGACGTCGCCGATGGCGTAGATGTTGGGGACGTTGGTGCGCATGAATTCGTCGACAGCGACGAAGCGCCTGTCCATCGCGATGCCGACTGCTTCGTGATTGAGCCCGTCGAGCACGGGGCGGCGTCCGGTGGCGACCAGCACGCGCGCCACGTCGAGGGTCGAGGTTCCATCGGTCTTCTTGAGGGTGAGCGTCACGCCGCTGCGGTTGACCTGCGCCTCGGTCACTTCGGTGCTCGTGTAGCACTTCAACCCGCGCGCCTTGAGCGAGCGCTCGAGCTGCGTGGAGCATTCTTCGTCTTCGATCGGAAGCAGCCGCGGCAAAAGCTCGATCAGATGCACGTCGGAACCGTACGACGCGAACACCGACGCGAACTCGGTGCCCACCGCACCCGAACCGATCACGGCCAGCGACGCGGGAATGTCTGCTGTCTTCAGAATGATGTCGCTGTCGACGATGGTGGTGCCGTTGGGCTTCAGGTGCGGCAGATGCGAGGGCGTGGAGCCGGTCGCGATGATGATGTAGCGCGCGCGAATGTTCTCGGCGCCCGCCGCGCCCGCAATGCGAATCGTGTTGGCGTCGACAAAGCTGCCGAGACCCGTGAACACCTCGACCTTGCGCTTCTTCATCAGAAACACAATGCCCTTCGCCATCTTGTCGACGACAGACTGCTTGTACGTGTGAATGCGGTTGATGTCGAGCGTCGCGCCGGAAACGTCGATGCCGAAGTCGCGCGACTTCTTGATCTCGTCGTAGAGCTCGGCGGTGTGGAGGAGCGCCTTGGTCGGGATGCATCCGCGATGCAGGCACGTCCCGCCCAGGAAGGGGTCCTTCTCGATCAGAGCTGTCTTGAGGCCGAGAATGCCGGCGCGAATCGCGGCCACATAGCCGCCGGGGCCGCTGCCGATAATGGCAACATCGAACTCTTTCACGTACGAGCTCCTTGGTCGCGGAAATTCAAGGGACCGGGTGCACCGCATGGCGCAACGTCCACCAGGACGGCTTCGAGCCCATCATGGGGACTGGGAGCGCGGGCGTTAGCCCGCGCAGAAATTCACTGAGAGCGCGGGCGTTAGCCCGCGCAGAAATTCAATCAAACTAATCTCTCGGATTGGCGGATGACCCCGCAGGCGGGGGAGTGCAACGGGACGCGGGGACCCTTCACTCATGCCGGAATGCTTACCGCTCGGATGTGCCGCATTGTACGTACGGCGCGATTTCCGTGCAAGCAAAACCGCCGTAGCCGCTTGCCGCAGCTAGCGCTAGGCGTAGTTGGAGGGGCGGTCGCCGATGGCGACGATGGAGCACGCCAGGATGGGATCGAGGCCGAGCGTGCGGGCGCGAGCAAGGACGGCGTCGTCCTCGCTGCCCGGATTGAGATAGAGCTCGCCCGGGCCCTTGCGTGCAATGGCGGCAAGCAGCTTGAGTGTCACCTCGGGCGGCACGTACATGAGCGTCATGTCGAGGACCACCGGAATGTCGACGATGGAGCGAAACGCGGGCAGCCCTTCGATGATCTTCTCGCGCAGGTTGACGGGATAAACGGAATGGCCGTGCGAGCGGTAAGCGCGCACGGCCTTGTTTCCGAATTTTTCGCGATTATTCGACGCGCCGATGATGGCGACGTTCACGGTGCGGCCTTGCCGCGGCCCGACGCCACTTCGGCAACGCGACGTAGATCGTCCACCGGTCCATACGGGCCGGTGAGCACGGCGTGGCGGCGTCCGAAATGACGCGCCTCGGTGACCGTGTCGAACCAGATGTCCGCGCGGTGCGTCCAGCGCTCGTTCATGGAGTCCTCCACGACGAAGTCGCCGATGCCGGCCAGGTGCACCACGTCACCAAACTCGAACGGGGCGCCCGGCGAATAGCGGCGGATCAGGTCGCGCGAGAGCGCGATGACGCCGCGGCGCGTCGACGTCATGGACGCCGTCACGTTGGGAGTGCTGTCCGTCTCACAGGTACGGCTGGTGTACCCGCTCACGGTCACGGAGAGCGCGATCTCGCGTCCGTTCAACATCTCATCGCCCCGGTAATACCTGTCGAGCGAACCGCGCAGGGAGGCCGCTTCGTTGACCGCCACGCCGGCATCCGGAAGGAGGGATCCATACCGGGCGTCGCGCGCGTATTCGGCGGCCAGCAGCACCAGGGGCACGACGACCAGCAACAGCATGAGCATGCGGCTGCCTCGGGCCTTCGGCCGGAGCGTGGTTGACCGCGGAGTGGTTCGCGCGATGGTCTCGAGTGCCCGGTGACAGGACTCGACACAAAAACCCATAGCGCCAGACCGCATCCGCCACGTGAGACGATTGAGTCGGGTTTGGATTTTCATCTCGGGTTCAGTACCCCCCTTATGATCGCGGCCCGTCCAGTGATGGCGGGCCGTCCGAAGAGGAACAATTTCTACCCCTCTAGGCTAGCCCGATAGAGGGGGAGCTGTCAACCACGGCCTCCCGGCCGGGCCACGGGTTTAAGGCGTCCGTACGCCACAAACTACGTAGGAGCATGGGCTTAGCCGGTCGGAGCGGGGCGGGGGCTGGAGGTGTCAGGCTTTACCCATTGCGGCGCTAACGCTTAGACCGACGAAGGAAGCATGGGGAAGCCCCGCTCACTGCTTCTTGTCGGTTGGCCCATAATAAGTTAGGGGGTTTTCCCCAAAAATTTCATCGAGGAACATTTCGGTTCGGCTATCAGGGAAACGGATGTATACAGGAAGCCCGGTTTTCGGATCGACCTGGCACTCGTACGGGGCTGCACCCCGGATGATCACCACGAGCTTCCTGGCCGTCAGCGACTTCGCGCCCGCCTCCACCAGGACATCGCCCGCAAACCCAAGCGTGATGTCGGCCGTGTTGAAAGATGACGGGAAAAGCAGGCCGTACTTGGTTGTTCTCTCTTTCGCCTGCGCCTGCGCCAGGGCCATGAGAACGTCGTGCTCCACGACCCAGTCCTCGAACACCATAGTCGGAGTGATCCCCATGTGGACGCGCTTGTCGGCGAGCCCGCCGTTCGTCTCGACATAGCCGTAGGCGGAATCGGCGTGCAGGTGAGCCTCGCACCGGATCACGTCGTCACCTTTTGTCCCCTCCATGGTGAAGTCCCGGACGAGGAACGTTTTCGGGTCGGCGACCGTGTGCGTGGTGTACGCCAGGACGGCATAGTTGTTCACCACGCGTGTCTTGGAATCGAACATGACTGCCTTGGCGGTCTTCGTAACCTTGATGTCGGCGTGTCCGGCCGGTTCCCCCTGGACAAAGAACGAGTACCCCATCGTCTTGGGAAGCGTGCCCGCGGAGACGACATGCGCCGGTACTGCACACATGAAACCAGCCACAAGCAAGGAAGCCAGCTTGATCATCGAAAAATCCGCCTTGTCGCAGGGTGAAACGTGGATTCCGGGGCGAGCGCCCCGTGTAACGAAGTATACCACAGGCCTGTTACACCGCGGCCCGGCCCTTGTTCGAACCAAACCGTGGTCCCGGAGTTGCTATTCCGGCCATGGACGTATTGACGCGCCAGCGCGTAGGCTCGGCGCGAGAGGCAAGATGGCACACCGATTTCCAGTTCTGATGTATCACCGGATCGAATCCGCGTTTTGTCCGGTACGCGACGCGGAGGAGAGAGCGTGGGCCATCCCCGTTGTAGACTTTCAGATGCAGATGCGCCGTCTCTACGAGCTGGGGCGTGACGGCGTATCCATGGATCACATTCATCGCAAGCTGCTTTCGGGAGAGAAGGTTCCGGCGGAATGGGTTGGGATCACGTTCGATGACGGCAATGCGAGCGATTATCAGCACGCGCTGCCGATTCTGGCCCAATATGGGTTCAAGGCGACGTTCTTCATTTGCGGTGAACGTGTCGGCGGCGAGATGCCCGCCGCGCAGGTGAGGGCGCTGCACCGGGCGGGGATGCAGATCGGATCGCACGCCATGCGGCACCGGTTCATGACGACGCTGGACGCGGCCACGGAGGAGGCCGAGCTGGTGAAGTCGCGCGAGCTCCTGGAAGGGTTGATCGGAGAGCCGGTCCTCCACTTTGCACCACCGGGTGGGCGCTGGTCGCGCCGGACGCGCAGCGCGCTCCACAAGGCGGGCTACGTAGCCGTCTCCAGCTCCCGCTACGGCCTCAATCGCTCCGATAAAGCGAGTTTTTCTTATTGCCGCCTCCCCGTGGTGAGAGCCACTGATATGTATGAATTCGATGCGATGGTTCAGGCGGTTCGCAACAAGCTCTGGTATGGCTATGCGCGCGCGGGAGTGCTCGGCACAGCGCGCATGATCCTGGGCGAATCGGTTTACGGACACGCACGCAGCTGGGGAAAGGGCGGCTAGTGGAAGGGTTATTCATTGTCAGCGTGCTTGTCATCGCGTACGCGTACGTCATCTATCCGATGATCGTGGTGGCGTGGTCGCGACTTCGCCATCGTCGCGTGGAGAAGCGCTACCGGCAGATGCCCGTGAGCATCGTCATTGCGGCGCGTAACGAAGAACCAAACATCACCGCGCGCATCGAGAACCTGCTGGCGCAGGAATATCCGCGCGACCTCCTGGAGATCATCATCGTCGCCGACGGTTGCAGTGATCGCACCGCCGAGCTGGCGCGTCTCTACGCGGGACGCGGCGTACAGCTGCTCGAGTGCGCCACCGCCGTGGGCAAGGCGACGGCGCTCAATATCGGAGTCGCCGCCGCCACGCGCGACATCGTCGTCTTCGCGGATGCGCGCCAGCGCTTCAGCCCCAACGCCATCGCCGAGCTGGTGAGCGTGTTTCACGACCAGGCGGTGGGAGCGGTGAGCGGGGAACTGATTCTCGTCGCCGGCGAAGAAGCGGGCGAGGTGCACGAGGGCGTCGGGCTCTACTGGCGCTACGAAAAGCTGATTCGTCGCAGCGAGAGCGCGATTGCGTCGGTCGTGGGCGCGACGGGATCGATCTACGCGGTGCGCCGCGCCCTGTACGTGCCGCTGGCGCCGAACACGCTGCTTGACGATTTCCTGGTTCCGATGCGCATCGTGCTCGCGGGTTACCGTGTCATCTTCCTGCGCGCCGCGCGCGCCTTCGATTTCTCGTCGGCCACGGCGTCGAAGGAATTCTCGCGCAAGGTGCGAACGCTGGCGGGAAACTTCCAGGCGGTTGCCATGGAGCCGCGCCTCCTGGATCCGCGCGTCAATCCGGTGCTCTTCCAGTTTGTATCGCACAAGCTGTTGCGGCTGGTGGTGCCGTATTTCTGCATCACGGCGTGGGTCTCGAGCGCGCTGCTCGACGGCCCCGTGTATCGCGCGTTCTTCGCGGTGCAGACGCTGTTCTACGCGCTGGGCTTGGTGAACCTGACGCCGTTCAGGTCGTCACGTCTTGCAGCGCTCTCGCGGGTATCGTGGACATTCATGGTCATGAACGCCGCCGCGGTGGCGGGACTCTGGATGTACCTGACACGCGACCATCACGAGATCTGGCGCAAGACGTAGCGCATTCGATCCTCACATCCTTTTATCCGCGGTCGCATGTCCCTTTGCTCGGTGTTTGGGGCTCGTCCGCTCGGTCAGATCCTCGGCCGGTGAATGCACAACTGTAGCGGCCTGCGGATTCCCTCGCGGTCCGACCCCAAACCCCGAGCCAGGATGAATGACTACGCCCGTGCCGCGACGATTTCGAGGAAACGAAGCAGAAGGTCGACGCCGTACCCCGTGGCGCCGCGGGACTGGTAGGACGCGCCATTGCCGTCGTTCCAGGAGGTACCGGCGATGTCGATGTGCACCCACGGTGTGGTTCCCGCCGACGTCCCGATCAGAGCCGCGGCCGTGATCACCGATGCATTCCGTCCGCCGTAGTTCTTGTAGTCGCTCACGTCGCCCTTGATCATCGACACGAAGCGTTCGTCGAGCGGCAGCTGCCACACCGGCTCACCCGAGCGATCGCCGGCGACACGCATGTCGTCGAGGTCGCGCTGGGAATTGCCCATGATGCCGGCGACGCGCGTGCCCAGCGCAATCAACACGCCGCCCGTCAGCGTTGCCATGTCGACGATCAGCGACGGCTGGTAGTGCTTGCGCGCATAGGCGACCGCGTCGGCAAGAATCAACCGTCCTTCGGCGTCGGTGCTGAGCACTTCGACAGTTTTTCCCGAGGCCAGCTTGATGACGTCGCCGGGACGGAAGGCAGAGCCATCGGGCATGTTCTCGACGCACGGTGCCAGCGCCACCAGCCGCAGCGGAATCCCGAGCTCCGCCGCCATCGTCATGGTCGCGATCACGCTGGCCGCGCCCGCCATGTCGCTCTTCATTTCGTTCATCTTCTCCCACGGCTTGATCGATATGCCGCCGGAGTCGAACGTGACACCCTTGCCGATCAGGCACACGAGCGGCCAGCTCTTCTTCGCGAGCGCGTACTCGGCGATGAGGAAGCGCGGCTCTTCGCGGCTTCCCACTCCGACGGCGAGCACACCGTTCATTCCTTCGGATTCGATTTGCGCGCGCGTGAGCACGCGGCACGTCACGCCCCCGCCCGTCAGCGTGCGTTTCGCGTCGGCCGTGAAGGACGCGGGATTCATCTCATTGCCCGGTGTGTTGACCCAGTCGCGCACCTGCACCATCGAGTCGACGAGCTTGCGCGCCCGGCTCACCGCGGGTGTGAGCGTGCGTGCCGACATGCTTGTGCGCAGCGAAAGCCGCGAGAGACGCGCACCCGGCCGCGGCTTCAGCTGATGGCAGGCGAGGCCGAATGCCTTCACAAAAGCGTGCGTGATTTCGACGGCGTCGAGTGACGAGCCCGCGAACGCATCGTCGAGGTAGACAGCGGCGGATGGCACGCGATGGGCGAGCAGCACCTTCGCCGCGGCACCGGCCGCGTCGGCGATGTCTTCCGGCGTGGCGCGCGACGCGTCACCCAGGCCGAGCAGAATTGTGTGCAGGAGACGGCGGCCGCGTTTGACCGACGCAATGCGTGTCTCGCCGCGATCCGCCGTGAAGCCGTCGCTCACGAGCAGCGTTGCCACCGATCCGAAGGCACGATCGATGCGCG
>DATEHD010000268.1:0-7360 GCA_035279765.1 Candidatus Krumholzibacteriia bacterium
GGCCGGGATCAGGTTGGCAAACTCGAGCCACCGGCGCGTGGTCTCATTGCCGTGCGAACGATCGAGCAGGTGCTTGTAACCAAGCTGCCGCACGATCTTCTCCGGCGAGTGATACACGCGGCGCACCTGCACCTGGGTGAGCTTGTGGTCCAGGCGGCGGGTGTCGCGCACGGGATGGATGATGATGGGCCGCGTGATCCTGCTGCGGATGCGCTCCTGCCAGCGCGGGCTCATGCTGTTGAGGGCGCGCTTGGCCGAATCGTTCATGGACTTGAACGCCGGCACCACACTCAACCCCTCGCGGAATTCAGTCGAAAGCAGAGCGCCCGCCTGACTCTTGAGCCCCGGCCTGGCCGGCGCATTGCCCTGCATGTGGCGGAGCACTTCGTCGCGCGTGACCACCGCAAAGTTGCTCTCGATCCCCACCATGGCGGCGAGATCATCGAAGAACTGCTTCCAGGTCACCGGCTCCTGTTCGTTCACGAAGTAGCGCTCGCCCCATCCCTCTTCACTCGTCAACGCGGCCAGTATCGCTTCGACAAGGTTGTCGTTGTGCACGATGTTGGTGGGATAGCGGCCGTCGTCGACGAGAACAATGTCGCCCGCCAGCATCTTGGCGACAGCGTCGATGATGAGCCCGGAATACGGGCCGCCGATGTTCGAAGGACACAGGATGATCGATGGAAGACCGCGCCGGTGCGCCGCAAAGACCATGTCGTCCTGCTCGGCCTTGATGTCTCCGTATGACGAGCGCCGCGTGCCCAGGGGTGCGTCCTCGCGTGCACTCTCGGGGGCCGGATCTTCTCCATAGATGGTGACGCTGCTGAGATGAACAAACTTGCGGACGTGGTTGTGTTCCGCAGCCCGCATCAGGTTGCGCAGGCCCTTCAGCATGAGCGCGGCGTCACCGCGCGTGCAGTTCACCACCGCATCGAACCCGGCCAGCGCGGACTGCGCGCGCTCGTAGTCCAGCAAATCGATGGCTTCGATCTTGATGGGCAGGCGCGCCAGGCGCGCTGCATTTCCAAACCCACGGATGAACGCGACGACCTCGAAGCGGTCCTTCCACGCCTCGTCAAAATAGAGACGCTCGATGAGCGCGGCACCCACAAAGCCGGAGGCGCCGACAACGGCGACGCGTGGCTTGCTCATCGGAGCACCTCGCGCGGCTGCCAGCTCTCGTCGATGCGGGTGGCGTCACCGTACATGGCCTCGATGAGCTTGATCGAACGCGCGCCGTTGCGTCCGTCGCTGCTGATCGTCCCCGGGCTCACCGTGTTGATGCAGAACTCCTCGATCTGGTCGCGAAACGAGTCGACAGCGCCGGAGCGCCTGGCCGGCGAAAGCTCGAACTTCACGTCGGGACGGTTTCCGTCGACGACACGAATCCGTTCGGCTTCTGCAGCCGACCATTCCACCTGGCCGCGTTCCGTCTCGATCAGGAAACGGTTCGAGAGCTTGATGGACTTGGAGAAGAAGAAGCTTCCGTCGAAGCGCCCGCGGGGATTGTCGTAGGTCCACGCACCCTTGCAATTTGCTTCCACGTTTCCGTAGTTGTCATCCTGGTAGACATGCGCGACCGGTTCGCCGAACCAGAACATGGCGAGATCGAGGAAGTGCGTTCCGTTGATCACCAGCACACCGCCGCCGGATCGGGTGCGATCCATGTTGTAACCGGAGACGGGCGTCCAGCCGCCCGCGGAGCCCATCTCGCAATGGAAGGCAAGCACGCGTCCGAAGTAGTTCTCATCCAGCAGTTTCTTCAAGAGGCGCGCGCTGGGAAAGAAGCGGAACCGGTAACCGACGGAAATGAAGGTTCCCTTTTTGTCCGCCAGCTCGCACAGCTCCATGGCGTGGTCGTAGCGGGTCGTGATCGGCTTCTCGATTAGAACGGGCTTGCCGCGCTCAAGAATCTGCCGCGCGATCGGATAGTGCGTGTCGTTGGGTGTGGCCAGGACGACACCTTGGACGTCATCCAGCACATCGGAGAGATTGCGCGTTGTCCGCGCGTTGAGCCCGTACATGCGGACGAGCCCGTCGGCATATTCGACGCGCTCATCGACGAGCGCCGCCACGTCGACAAGCGGCGAACGCAGGGCCGCGGGCAGGTGCTCCATGCGCGTAATGGCGCCACAGCCCACGAAGGCAAGCCGGACTCTGTTTGGTGACTGCATGTACTTCCTGTAGAGGTGGACACGAACGTCGGGATGACAATATTAGCATGCCGTCGCCGCCACTGTCACCCGCGTCGTCGCGGGGGTATGGGGTCGGTTGGAAGTGAGCACCAACTCGTTGCCATGTCGACATCTAAAGCCGTGACATTGCTCCGCTATTTGCATCAGCACAGCACCTCCTCTAGATTCCCCCAACCATGCGCACGCTCGTCTGGTTTCGCGGGAAGGATCTGCGCCTCCACGATCATCCCCCGCTCCTCGATGCCATCCGGGCGGGCGAGGTCATTCCCCTCTTCGTGCTCGATCCATACTTTTTCGCGCCCGTGCGCGCACAGCAGCTTCCCCATCGAATCCAGTTTCTGCTCGAGTCTCTCGCGGAGTTGTCCGCCGCCATCGCGTCGCTCGGCTCGCGACTCATCGTGGTGGAGGGCAAGAGCTCCGATGTCGTACCGCGGCTTGCGAAAACCTGGCGCGTTGACAGCGTCGTCGCCCACCGATGGGTCGAGCCGTTCGCGCGAGCGCGCGACGAGCACATCGCCACAGCGCTGCGCGTGCCCTTCATTCTCTATGAAGGTGAAACCCTGCTGCCCCCCGGGACGCTGCGCACCTCAAGCGGCGAGCCGTACTCCGTGTTCACGCCGTTCGCCCGCTCGTTCAACGCAACCGCGCAAATCGCGAAGCCCCTCTCCGCGCCGGAGCAGCTTCCGCCGCTGCCCGACGACGTTCGCGCAAACGAAGCCCCGATCCCCACGTGCGAAAACCTGGGCATCCAGCGCAACCCACGGCTGATCAAAGCCGGCGAGCATGCCGCGCGCGAGCGACTCACCACATTCGCAAAGCAGCACGCAGAGAACTACGCCCACACGCGCAATCAACTCGCAGACGAAGATGGCAGCAGCCGTCTCTCGCAGGATCTCAAGTTTGGAACCCTGTCGGCGCGGACCGTGTGGCATGCCGTCGACAACGCCACGTTCAGAAACGAGCTCATCTGGCGCGAGTTCGCGCACGCAACCCTGTGGAACCGCCCCGCTGTGCTCGAGCAACCCTTCCGTCGCGAGTTCGAAGACTTCCCATGGCGCGACGATGAGACCGCGTGGCAAGCATGGGTGGAAGGAAGGACCGGCTACCCCGTGGTCGATGCCGCCGCGCGCCAGCTGCTGGCCACCGGTTTCGTGCACAATCGTGCGCGCATGATCGCGGCCAGCTTTCTCACCAAACACCTCGTAATCGCCTATCGCCGCGGCGAAGCCCACTACATGCGCTGGCTCACGGACGGCGATTGGGCGCAGAACAACTTCAACTGGCAATGGTCGGCGGGATGCGGCTGCGACGCGCAACCGTGGTTCCGCATCTTCAATCCGCGACTGCAGGGGGAAAAGTTCGACGCCAACGGTGACTACGTCCGCCGCTGGGTTCCGGAGCTGGCGGAGTTGCCGGCAAAGTGGATTCACGCACCGCACGAAGCACCGCGCGACGTCATCGAGACGGCGCGTATCGGCGCTTATCCACCGCCCATCGTCGATCACACCGACGCGCGCGAGCGCTTTCTCGAAATCGCCACCGCGCATACAAAAAAAGCGCGACGGATCTGATCCGCCGCGCTTTCTCCTGCGCCACGCTGGGTCGCACAATTACATCTTCACGTCTTTCGACGACATGTCGAACGTGATCATGAATCCGTTGGTGCCCTTGTATTCGAAGGCCTTGTCACCGGTGCGATAGGCTTCGACTTCGTTCTTCATGAGCACGAAGCCGTCGTTGCGCGGAACACCCCAGTACTTGAGGTTGTTGATCACGACCGGCTTATCCGTGCTTCCATATTCTCCGCTGTTCAGCACGACTTCGCCCTTCTTGCCACCGTCGAGCGCGGCCCTCGCCGTCTTGCCCGAAGCCGTCCAGTCCATTGCTGCATCCGGGGCGACGGTGAACGAGCCCCACTTTACCGGGTAGATCGCGCCGAGGATGGTCTTGATACCCTCACGCTGTTCCGGCGTCACCGACGGATCGAAGGTGACTTCGGCCCACTCCATCTCACCCTTCGTGAAATCGCCACCCAGGTCCCCGGCTACCCAGAACTTCGCGCCGTCGAGCTTCACGTTGCCGTACTTGCCTTTGTCGACGTGAAAGCAATTGTTGAATTTGCAGAAGTGGCCGGACGTGCCGTGATCCATGGACGACATGTCACCGTGCATCATGTGTCCTTCGGGGGCGGCGGGTTCAGAATTGAAATAACACTGGCAGAACATCGGACAGCTGCACGCTTCGATGATGGTGGTCTTGATTTTCCAGTCCTTCGCGGCGTTGTCCGCGGCGCTCGGTGAAAGCGGCATGGCAGCCACGCCGAAAGCGGCCAGCACGAGCAGCAGTTTCCTCATGACAGATCCTCTTTTCGTTGGGGCGGGCGGGAGCGCCATCTCCCGCAACACGCGATGCCCCTTGCCCTTCGCGATGCGGGCAAGGGTAGCGCAGCAGAAAGGCCCCAACAAGGGGCCGTTTAGTCCTCAGAAATGGAATCGGGAAGCTCGTTCTTGTCGCCGGCACGATGCGGGAAATGTTCGGCCAGCCTTGATCCCGCCATGTCGATGCCCTTGACCAGACCCTCGACATAGCGGCCTTTGGCAAAATCACGCTCGATCGCGCGCACCACACCCGTCCAGAAAATCTCCTGAACCTTCTCGTGGATGCCCGCATCGCCGATGACCGCCACGCGACGGTCGCGCACAGACACGAAGATCAAAACACCGTTGCGTTGCTGCGTCCGCGTCATGCCGAGCTTTTCGAACGCGCGCACAGCGCTCAGCGTCGGCTCACCGCGCGAATGCTCCGCCAGGTGCACCCGAATCTCCCCGGACGTCCGCGTTTCGAATTGCTTCACCGCGTCGAGAACGCGTGTGCGCTCTTCCCTGGTGAGAAACGTGTGGGCGCGATCGCGACGCTTGCGGTGCATGCGCGATGCGATGAACGCTCCCGCCACCCAGAGCGCGATGGCAAGAAGGCCGAGCATCGCCATCGCCGTATTGGTCCAGACCGTCCACACCTGCGTGCGCGGTGCGATCAGCTCGCGCAGCGAAAACACCGCGACGATCACGGCCAGCACACCGCCCGTCACCGCGAGGAATGCGGGCAGCGCATACGTCGATGGTCCCTTCTGGCGCTTCATCACCAGTGCCCCGACGCCCCACCGCCACCAAATGAGCCCCCGCCAAACGACCCGCCTCCACCAAAACCACCGCCACCGCTCCAGCCTCCGCCACCACCGCCGCCGCCGAAGCCGCCAAACCACGGATAGAACCCACCGCCGCCACGCCCCGACGTCCACGCGCGACGGCTCGCGCGCTTCACGAACGAGATGAAGAGGATGAGCAGGACGATCAACAGGAGCGGCACCCACGCCGGGAGCTCCGTGTGCTCCGGCTCGGGGATGGCCTCACCGCGCGCGACACGCGCGATGTCTGATATTGCGTGCTGAAGGCCGTCGCCGAAACGTCCCTCGCGGAACGCCGGCGCCATGTCGCCCTGGATGATGCGGCCCGAGATGGCGTCGGTGAGCACGCCCTCGAGGCCGTACCCGACTTCGATACGCATGGCGTGCTGCTCGAGCGCCACCACGATCAGCGCTCCGTTGTCCTTGTCCTTGCGCCCCGGCTTCCACTTTTCCGCCAGCGCCAGCGACACGTCCTCGATGGGGTCATCGTGAATCGTGCCGAAGATGGCGACGCCGATCTGAATTCCCTGCTGGTAGAACACCATCAGCGAATCTTCGATGGATGCGCGCTCGTCCGCAGAGAGAACACCCGGCTCGTCATAGAGAAAGCGCGCCGGCGCTTCGGGCAGACGAACGCGAACCGCCGGAGCGGCGAGAATCGCTTGCGAAGCGAGCGCAACCAGTGCCATCGCACACGCGACAAGAAGCACGAGCCGCGTGTGCGATCGACGGCGCAGAATGGAAGCGAAAACGCTCACTAGTTGAAGTTCACCTTCGGAGCGGTCTCAGAGCCCGGCGTCGCCTGGAAGTAGGCCTTCGGAGTGAAGCCGAACATGCCCGCCAGGAAATTCATCGGGAAGCGTTTCACCGCCACGTTGTAGTCCTGCGCCACTTCGTTGAAGCGACGACGCTCCACGGCGATGCGGTTTTCCGTGCCCTCGAGCTGCGACTGCAGCGCCATGTAGTTGGCGTTGGCCTTGAGATCCGGATACTGCTCGACAGTGACAAGCAGGCGCGACAACGCACCCGAGAGCTGGTCCTGTGCAGCCTGGAACTTCTGCAGTGCCTGCGGATCGTTGAGCATTTCCGGCGTGACCTTGATCTGCGTCGCGCTGGCGCGCGCCTCGATCACCTTGGTCAGCGTCTCCTGCTCGAACTTCGCCGCACCCTTGACGGTTTCAACGAGATTGGGAATGAGATCCGCGCGACGCTGGTAGACGTTCTCGACCTGTCCCCATTGCTGGTTGACGGTCTCGTTTTTCTTCACCAGGCCGTTGTAGCCGGACACACCGGTCACGACCACGAACAGCAGCGCGACCACGACAATAATCCCGATCAGTTTTCCCACGGTGAGTACCTCCCTCTGAGTGGTTCTGTGACGATAGCATACACGTCGCTCCCCCACTTATTCCTAAGCTGGCACCACGCGGCGGGGTGGCGGATACCTACCAAGCGCAATGTGGACGGGACAGATGGCGGCGGTGCCACGGCGGTAAGCGAAGCGCTTGGTGTGAGGACGGCGGCGCGATAGGTCCTGGCACGGCCCCTCGCGAAGGAGCGAGCGAGGATCGCCTGGCTCAGCGCGCTGCTCAGAATTGCGCGCGCTGAGCCAGGAAGCCGAGCGAAGCGGTCGCGGGGCCGAGAAGGACCTATCGCGACGGCGCAAATTGGTTCTGGGCTACGCCACCCGCACCGGGACCACGACCACCATCTGTCCCGCCCACTGAAGTCTCTTTTGGATGGCGTATGCCGTGCCGTTATGCAGGAGCGCGTGGTACCAGCGCTCCTTTCCAAAGATGACCTTGCCGGCGAAAAACGTCACCCGCGGGAACTCGTTGACCACTTCCAGGCACAACTTCTCTGCGCCTGCCACCGCTTCCGTATCGATCGAGAAGCGGTAGGTAGCCGGAATACCCTGGTTGCGCGCAAACGCGACGTATTTTTTCAAATCGTCTTCGACGTGCTCGCGCAGCGCCTCGAC
>DATEHD010000269.1:0-5347 GCA_035279765.1 Candidatus Krumholzibacteriia bacterium
CGGGATTGATCGTAAATGTAGATACCACGCCGGCGATGATTCGGACGGCTGCCAGACTTCGGTCGACCGAATCAAAAAGCGGCCGTTGTGTTTCCTGGAGGTCTTTGTTGTAGGCCAGCGGCAAGCCTTTCATGCAGGCAAGCAGTGTGGTGGCATTGCCGATCATGGCGGCCGCGTGCGCGCGCACGAGCTCGAGCGCGTCGGGATTCTTTTTCTGCGGAAGCGCGCTGCTGCCGGTGCTGTACGCATCGGCCATGTGCACAAACGCGAACTCCTGCGTCGCGAAAAGAATGAGATCCTCGGCGAGCCGGCTCAAGTGCACGGCGAGGAGCGCCGCGTTCTGCGCGAACTCGATGGCGAAGTCGCGGTCGCTGGTGGCGTCCATGCTGTTGGCGGTCGGCCTGTCGAAGCCCAGGCGGCGCGCGATGGCTTCGCGGTCGATCGCCACCACCGTTCCGCTGACGGCACCCGAGCCGAGCGGGCATTCGTTCATGCGCACGCGCGCATCGCGCAGGCGCTCGATGTCACGCAGCAGCATTTCCGCATACGCCATCCACCAGTGCGCGACAAGCACGGGCTCGGCGCGCTGCAGGTGGGTGTAGCACGGCATCACCGCTTCGCCCGCCGCTTCGGCCCTGTCGAGGACGGCGAGCGACAGCTCGCACAAAAGCGACTCCAGCTCTCCTGAGCGGGAGCGCAGGAAGAGACGAAGATCGGTGGCAATCTGCTCATTGCGACTGCGACCCGTGTGCAGCTTGTAACCAGTCTCGCCGATGGCGTCTACAAGCTTCGTTTCCACGTAATGATGGATGTCCTCGATCGACGGATCGTCGTCGGCGGGAATGCCGGCGGTGAGAATCTCATCGAGTGCTGCGGTGATCGTGTGCAGCTCGGACGCATTCAACACGCCCGCATCCTCGAGGGCGTACGCGTACGCCTTGCTCGCCGCGATCTCTTCGCCGAGGAGCCGGCGGTCATAGGGAAACGAGCGCTGCCACTGTTCGAAGTCGGCGTCGTTGTTGGACTCGAATCTTCCCGTCCACATCTTCATCGCGCCACCTCTTTGACGAGCGCGCGACAGCGCGCTGGAAGGCCGATAATACGTATGAACCCGGCGGCATCTCTCTGGTCGTACTCCGCCCCCATCGAAAAGCTCGCAACATCGAGACGGTGAAGCGAGTTCTCCGATTTCCGTCCCGCCACGTCGACATTGCCCTTGTAGAGCGCGAGCTTGATCGAGCCCGTGACGTGGCGCTGCGTGGATTCCACGAACGCATCCAGCGATTCGCGCAGCGGCGTGTACCATAATCCGAAGTACACAAGCTCCGCATACTTGAGCGCGAGCTCCGACTTGAAGTGCGCGACGTCGCGGTCGAGGCAGAGCGCTTCCAGCTCGCGATGCGCGGTGAGGAGCAGCGTCCCGCCCGGCGTTTCGTAACAACCGCGCGACTTGATGCCGACGAAGCGGTTCTCCACCATGTCGACGCGGCCCACCGCGTTGCGCGCTGCGATCTCGTTGAGTTGTTCGAGAAGAGGCACAGCATCGAGGCGCACGCCATCGATCGAGACGGGAATACCAGCTTCGAAGCCAATATCGACGCTTTCAATTTCGTCCGCCGCTTCTTGCGGCGATCGGGTCCATTGCCACGTCGTCGGAAGCGGCGGACAGTCCGGATCCTCCAGCTCGCCGCCCTCGTGCGAGAGATGCAGCAGGTTGCGGTCGCGGCTGTGAATCTTGGCGCGACTCTGCGCCACCGGAATGCCGTGTTCTTCCGCGTACGCGAGGCAATCTTCGCGCGACTTGAGCTCCCACTCGCGCCACGGCGCAATCACGCGCAGCTCGGGAGCGATCGCCTGGTACGCCATTTCGAAGCGCACCTGGTCGTTGCCCTTGCCTGTGCAGCCGTGAGCAACGGCGGTCGCGCCTTCGCGCAGCGCGGCGTGCACCTGGTGCTTCGCGATCACCGGTCGCGCCAGCGACGTGCCCAGGAGATACTTGTGCTCGTACACGGCTCCCGCACGAATGGCGGGAAACACGAACTCGGTGACAAACTCGTCGCGCAGATCCTCCACGATCACCCTGGAAGCGCCGGTCGTGTACGCCTTGTCGACGACCGCGTCGAGATCGTCGCCCTGGCCCACGTCGCCGACGTACGCGATCACGTCCGCGTCGTAGTGCTCGTGCAGCCAGGGAATGATGATGGACGTATCCAACCCGCCCGAGTAGGCGAGAACGATCTTGTCACGCATTCGCAGTACCTCCGGCGAACACCTCGTCGAGCGCATTCACCATGCGATCGATGTGCTCCGCCTCCACGATGTACGGGGGAAGAAACCGCAGCACAACGTCGTGCGTGCGGTTGATGATGAAGCCGCGCTCCATCATGCGAAATACCGCGCGCTTCGCGCGCGGAACGGAATCGAGCTCAATCGCCGCCATCAATCCGACTACACGCACATCTCGCACGCAACTATGGCGCGTCTTCACGTGCAGGAGGCGGTCACGAAAGTAGTCCCCTTTGGCCGCAACGTTGCCGAGAAATCCCGGCTGCGAGATTTCATCCAGGAACGCAAGCGCCACCGCGCACGCCAGCGGCCCACCGCCAAAGGTGGTGCCGTGCATGCCGGGACGAAACGCCGCCGCCACCTCGTTGCTCGCCAGCACCGCGCCCAACGGAAGCCCGGCCGCCAATGGCTTGGCCACCGTGACGATGTCGGGCTCGATGCCGTAGTGCTGGTACGCGAACATTTTACCGGTACGCCCGAGGCCGCACTGGATCTCGTCGAGCATCAACAACGCGCCGCTGTCTCTTGTCAGCTCACGCGCTCGTTCCAGGAAGCGGCGCGAAACCGGGTGGACCCCGCCCTCGCCCTGGATCGTCTCCATGCCGATGGCGCACACCGAAGAATCAAACTTCGCTTCCAAATCTGCCACGTCGTTGAAGCGAACGAACGTCACACCCGGCAGCATGGGTGCGAACGGCGCCCGGTACTTTGCGTTTCCGGTCGTCGCGAGTGAGCCCATCGTCCGACCATGAAAGGAATTCTTCATCATCAGGAAACGGGCCTTCTTCTTTGCACCGCCGCTTTTTTCGCGCGCGTAAGCGCGCGATAGCTTGATCGCACACTCCCACGCTTCCGTGCCGCTGTTGCAGAAGAACGCGCGATCCAGTCCCGAGAGCTGCGTCAGCCGCGCGGCCAGCGGCGCCTGGTACTCGTGAAAGAACAGGTTTGAGATGTGGATCAACTGCATCTGCGCCGTGATGGCCGCGCAAATACGCGGATGTGCGTGACCCAGTGCGTTCACGCCGATGCCGCTCAAGAAGTCGAGGTAGGCGCGGCCCTCGCTGTCGAAGAGTTGCACACCTTCGCCGCGTTCGAAGAGCACGGGCACGCGCTCATACGTCGGAATCAGAAGCGATGCTTCCTGCTTCCGAATGGAATCAAGCGTGGCGGTCTCCATCGTCGTGGTCATGCGCGAAAAACCTCCGTGCCCTCGCGGCAGAGTCCCGCCGCGAGCTGATTGAGCTTCTCGACGTGCGCGGCGGGCATGATGCGCACCGAACGAACGCCGCCGTCGAGCGCGCGCTTGCACGCCTCGACCTTGGGAAGCATGCCGCCTGAAATGATGCCGGTGGCGGTGAGGTCGGCAATGTGCGATAGCGGAAGCCCCGGCATGGTGTGGCCGCCCTTGTCGCGCACACCGGGAACATCGGTTAGAAAGACGAGTGCGTCTGCTCCGCACGCGATCGCACACGCGGACGCGACTTCGTCCGCGTTCACGTTGTAGAGCTCGCCCTGGCTGTCGGGAGCAATGCTCGCAATCACGGGCACCGCGCCGGCCGACCACAGGAGGTCGATCCAACGCCAGTCCACCGAGCGCACCTCGCCGACAAAGCCGAGGTCGGCGCGCTTTCTCTCTGCACGCAGAAGGCCGAGATCGCTGCCGCACAGCCCGGCGGCCGGGATGCCCGCGGCATCGATGGCCGCGACCACGCGTTTGTTGGACTGGCCGGCCAGCACCATCACTGCGACGTCGCGCGTGCGCGCATCCGTCACGCGCAGGCCGTCCACGAACACGGACTCATGGCCGAGCTCGTTCAACGTGCGCGTGAGCGCCGCGCCGCCGCCGTGCACAACCGCCACGTGGTCGTCGTGCTGCGCCAGCGTCACCACGGTGCGCGCAAATGCCTTCACCCGCGCGGGATCTTCCAGCGCCGCGCCGCCGATCTTGAGCACAAGCTTCATTGCAATCCTTCGCGTTCGTCGCGACCGAGCATGAGGTTCATGTTCTGCACCGCCTGGCCGGCCGCGCCCTTCACCAGGTTGTCGAGTGCGGCGAGCAGCACGACCCGGTTGCCATCGGGCTCCATGCTGAAGCCGATGTCGCAGTAGTTGGTATGGAGCGAAAACTTGATCTCCGGCAGTCGCGCCGAGCCGAACACGCGCACAAAGGGGCGGTCGGCGTAGTGGTCGCGCAGCGACGCGTCGAGCTCTGCCGCGGTGACGCCGCACGCGGCGCGCACGTAGATGGTGCTCAGGATTCCGCGCGGAATCGGGAGGAGGTGCGGCGTGAACTGGAAATGCCGCTGCTCCAGGCCGAGCTGCTCGAGGATTTCACCGGTGTGACGGTGCCCGAACACGGAATACGCGGAGAGGTTGTCGCTCACTTCGACAAAGTGTGTGCGCGACGACGGTGCCTTGCCCGCGCCGGAAACGCCGGACTTGGAATCCGAAATGACGCCGGCCTCGAGGTCGAGGAGCCCGTCGGAAACCCACGGCGTGAGCGCCAGGATGATCGAGGTGGCGTAGCAGCCCGGGTTGGCGACCAGCTGTGCGTGTCCGATCTCGTTCGCATGCAACTCGGGCAGGCCATAAATGGACGACGCATCGAGCGCATTGGCGGCATCGGGGTCGGCGTCTTCGAAGCCATACACAGCGCGGCTATCGCCGCGCTTGATCCGCCAGGCTCCGCTCAGATCCACGACCCGGAAACCGCGCGCGATGGCGCGCGGAATCAGCTCCCGCGATACTTCGTGGGGAGTGCAGAAGAACAGGACGTCAAAGCTCTCACGCTCAATCCCGTCCCATTCGAAAGGTTCAATCGGAGCATTCCCGTTCAGGGGAATGTCGCCCGCCCCTGCGTCATCGGCATTGAGCCGAAAAAGGCGCGGCGGGCGTACCGATGGGTGCCTCACCAATAGACGGGTGAGCTCGGCCCCGGTGTAACCCGAGGCCCCGATCACGGCGGCCTGTATGTGCTTCATTACACCAGCAGGCCGCGAACGCGGGTAGTGAGCCTTTTTGCCTGCGCGTTGTCGCGCGTGACGATGAGGATGGTGTCGTC
>DATEHD010000270.1:0-4552 GCA_035279765.1 Candidatus Krumholzibacteriia bacterium
CCTGGTCCAGGGCGATCATCACAAAGAGTACGACGCTCACGATGCCGTTGGCCGTGAAGAACGCGGCGTTCACTTTCGAGAGATCGTTGGGTTTGACGAGCCGGTGCTCATAGATGAGGGCGATGGTCGAGAGAAACGAGCCGGCGTAGAACCACCGCCCGGCATGAATCATCTGCGCCACCACGAGCAGCGCGATCATGAATCCCATGTGCAGCAGGTACGAGACGCCCAGTGCCCGTGGTACCCCAAAGTCCGCCGGGATCGAGTGCAGCTTCTCGCGGCGATCCACCTCGACGTCCTGGCAGGCGTAGATAATGTCAAACCCGGCCACCCACAACCCGGCGCCGATCCCCATCACCACGGCGATGCGCGGGAGCGTGCCCGTAACCGCGAGCCAGATCGCGGTTGGAATCATGAAGTAGACGAGACCAAGAAAGAGGTGCGCGAAGGGCGTGAAGCGCTTGGCGTACGGGTAGAGCGTCATCGCGGCCAGTGGGATGGGGCAGAGCCACCGGCACACAGGGTTCAGCTGAAAGACGGCGTAGACATAAAGGGCAGCGGCGAGCGCCGTGAACCCCCAGGCCTTCGAGCTGGACAATCTACCGGCGGGAATGGCGCGGCCCGCGGTGCGTGGGTTCTTCGCGTCAATGCGCGCGTCGATGATCCGGTTGAGCGCCATACCGACGGTTCGCGCCGCCACCATGGCTACGGTGATCCAGATGAAGTCGTGCGCGTGGGGCCATCCTCCGGCCACGAGAAAGAGGGTCGCGTACGCGAAGGGAAGTGCGAACAGCGAGTGCTCGACCTTGATGGTTTCGAAGAAGGAACGAAGGCTGTTCATCTTGTAAGACTGTCAGTTACACGCTGGGTTGACAATCCAACGTTGACAATCGACACGACCCAAAGTTGACAATGACAGCCGCTCCAAGTTGACAATAGAGCAGCGTCGATTTCAAAATTGGTTGACAAAAGATACCCGCCGGGAATAAACGACTTGCTCATGAGTCGTCCCCAGACCGAGTCCATTCGCGAGTTCATCCTGGACCGCGTGGCTGATGGCCCGAAGAGTGTCGCCCGGCAAGTCGCGCAAGCATACGGGATATCGCGACAGGCCGCCAACCGCCATCTCGACGCGCTGGTGGAGGCGGGCGTGCTGGAGGAGGAGGGTGCGACGCGTTCGCGCGAATACCGCCTGCGGCGCATGTCGCTCCTCAACCGCGAGCTGCGTGTGACCCCCGTGCTGAATGCGGATCGCCTGTGGGACGATCACATCGCGCCGGTGCTGGCGGCCGACCGCGCCGTCGTGCGCGACCTCTGCCGCGGGGCTTTCGGAGAGTTGATTCGCAACGTGATCGCTCACGCGCAGGCGCAGTGGATCACGGTGGCGTTCGCGGCCACCGCGCGTCACCTCGATATTACCGTGAGCGACGACGGCCGCGGGATCTTCGACCGCCTAGCACAGCGGGTGGGTCTTGGCGACGTCCACGAAACCGCCGAGCTCATGTCGCGCCACGCCAATTCGCGCTCGACGGATTTTCCCGCCGCGCGCCTCGTGCTGCTCGCGCGCAATTTCGAGTCTTTCGAGGTTTCATCCTCGGGTGTGTCGCTTGCGTTCGATTCGATGCAGGACGCCTGGTTCCTTCGTGACGATGCAACCACCGCTGCGGGCACGCGCGTTACGCTACGTGTGCGTCGCGCGCGCAGCCCGTTTGCCAGTGGCTCGAAATCGACGGTCGTTCGCAAGAATGCCGCAACCGCTTGATCAGCGTGCCGGTCATTTCAACAGCAGCATCTTCCTCGTAAGCGTGCCCCCCGGCGACGTCAGTCGATAGAAGTAGACGCCGCTCGCGACCGGATTTCCGCGGTCGGATTTTCCATCCCACGTCACGCTCAGCCACACTCCGCCGTGTTGCGTCTCGTCCGCCAGCATCCGGACCAGGCGGCCTTCCACATCGTAGACCGCAAGCGTAATTCTCATGTCGCGCGGGACGGCGAACTTGATCTCCGTTTGTGGATTGAACGGATTCGGCACATTCTGCAGAAGAGTAACGTGGTCGATCCTCGCCGTCGCGCCATCCGGCGTCGGTACTGTATACGGCTTGGGCAGGATCCTCGGTTTCTTGGTCGGGTCGTACCGATACCCGAAATCCAGGTGTGAGACGTCGTGCCCGCGGTCGGCGCAGCGCGCAATGAACGACTGGCTCGTGGTCGTCGTGTAGGGACCCGGTATCTGAGGCTCTACGCGGTAGACTCCCTGATCGAGGTCGGTGAAGCAGTAGTCGCCGAAACCATCTGTCGCGTGAATTGCGACTTGTTGCGGCTCTCGATCTCGATACAGAACGACGGGGCACAGTGTCACCGCGTTTTCCCAGGGATCCCGCTTGTGGTTCAGGTTCTTGTCGTAGAAGACGGCGCCGCTGATCGAGCAGCTGTTGGTCGTGCAGCAGGAATGGCCCAGGGCCAACCCCGTGATCTGGCCGGTCGCATCGAACCCAACCGACCCCGCACCAGTGTTGTTGACATTCACGGTCAGAACGTTCTCTCCGGCATGGAACCATTGAAAATCAGACGTAGTTGTGGCAATGACCAGCGGCGGCTGGTTGTATGCCTGCGCCACGGTTGAATCGAACGCATGGCCGTTCACCGAAACGGTGGCTTCGTCGTCCGCGCGCAGCGACATATTCAGGAACGCGGCGTTATCCTCCAGGCAGAATCTGTATTCGAACACGAAGTGTCCGTTTACAGGGCCGAAATAGTTCTCCATCGTGTTGATCCATTTGCTGGCAGGAAGGGTCAGCCACGATGGGTCCGAATCGACCGTGGTCGCCACCCGGGGCTCGGTCGTGTTTGGATATGGATCGCTTACGACGATCCAATCCGGATCGGGATCGCCGGTCGGAAGCGACCCTGGCGACGGATCCCATCCCGTATTGATCGTCAGTCCTCCATCCACGCACGGGTTTCCGACCGCGCCCTCCATGTTAACCATGCCATAGCCGCTGTAGATATCCCAACCAACCCATGATTCAACGTTAACAACGTCGATGGCCGTGCTCAGGAGGCGAGTCCTGATCTGCGCAGCCGTAAAGGACGGATTGGCAGCTTTGATGAGCGCGGCAACACCGGCCACATACGGTGTGGCACACGATGTGCCGTTGAAGAAAGGCTCGTAGTCGCCGGGGCTGAAGCCGCGGGCCCCGACAGGATCGGTGGTATACAGAATCGTAGGCCCGAGTATGTCGACAGCATTGGGACCATCCTGAGCCGCTACCCCGTAGCTGGAACCCCACCACCGCTCGCCGTCGCAGGTGCAACCGTAGTAATCGGGAGAGACGAAAGGATTAAGTTCCGATGGGTCGCCGGAGCTGCGTTTCCGGTCGCCGCATGGCGATGCAGCGCCCACGGCGATGACATCCACGTTGATCGCGGGGTAACTGATCATATTGCTGTTGTAATTATCCGTCGCAGCGAAGAGTAGCAGGCCAGCACTGAATGCGTAACCGATGGCGGTATTTATGGTCGAAACACCGGTTATTCCATGCGCACCCAGGCTCATGCTGATGATGTCGGCCCCGTTATCCGCTGCGTAATAGATGCAGTTGGCGATGGACGAGAAGGCCATATTGCCATTCACGTCCGCCGCCTTGAGCGGCATGATGAGCGCATTCGGAGCTGCGCCGCACGCGCCTTGACCGTTGTTCCCTCTGGCGGCCGCCACTCCGGCGCAACACGTGCCGTGTCCGCACACGTTCGGGTTGTTGCAGTCGTCTTCGGGATTGCTGTCGTTGTCGCCGAAATCATAGCCGGTAACGAACGCGAGATCGGGGTGCGAAAGATTGCACCCCGAATCAACGATCGCGATGATAACGGTCGAACTGCCGAAGCCGGCGGGGCCGTCCCAGCCTCTTTCCGCGTTGGCATCGAAACCAATTGCGCCAACTGTGGTGGATAGAGTGTGACTATATGTACCACCCCAATCGACTCCGGGCAGCTGTCCGGTATTGTGGTGACCCCAATTCTGGGAATACCCTGGATCGTCGGGAACCACTTGCGGGAATGCATACCAATCGGGCTCCGCGTGGTCGACATTGGGATCGGCCGCATACCGGCTAACTGCGTCACTAATGTCGGTTCCGACGGGGATGTGCATCGTGTACCAACGATCCACGCCCAAATCACGAGCCTTGGAAGCGTCGGCGGGATCCACGAAAGTCCGTCCGATGGCAGTCACGCCAAGCTGTTTGGTAATGGCATCCACTGACGAGACACCGATCGCCACGTTGGCAGAGTTCGCGAGCGGCGCAATCTTGCCCTTGATTTTCTGAAGGCTGTTCTCCTTGAACTGGACAAGGATGCGATCCGGTGCGAAGCGAGGACTATCCGGCCCCGGAAGGGCGTGGCGGTACGGCGCATTGGCAAGGGGCATCGCGGTCCAGCCCAGGCATATGAAAAGACCCCAGGCACAACCGATCATTATCCGACGATTATTCATCTGAGCCTCCGACTCTCTGCCGTCGTGAGGCGACGACAGCGAACAGAACGATGCCACGTG
>DATEHD010000271.1:0-17373 GCA_035279765.1 Candidatus Krumholzibacteriia bacterium
GTCGACTTGAGCTGGTTGAGCAGCGACTGGCCGACGGTGAGCGCCTGGCCGGCGCCCGCCATGCGCAGCTGGTTGGTCTCGAAGATCACCACCGAATCGACGGGCACGACCTGCGTGCCGGTGGCGCGAATGACATTGCGCCACGCGTCGTAGTGGGCGCCTTCGCCCGACACCGCGGAGCGATCGGCGTTGACGCTCCAGTCGTTGAGCACAAAAAGATCGCCGTTCCTCATGTGGGCCTTGAGGAACGGCGATTGTTTCTGCGTTTTCTGAACCTCGGGCTCAGTCCAGTGTTTGACCTCTTCGGACGGAACGTCGTGTCGCTCGACGCTCTTCACGCTCGACCCGCAGCCGCACAGGGCCGCGGCGAGTGCAGCCGCGAACAGGATGTACGCGTGGCTACGAATGCTTCACTGCCTCCTACTTCACGCCGTGCATCAGCTTCTGAATGAGCGGCGCGATCAACAGGAGCAGCACGCCCGGAATCAACAACGCCCAGAAGCCGAAGGTGTAACCCGAGAGCGCCGACCCCGTCGTCATGCCGGTCTCACCGCTCACGTGACTCGCAAAAATGCCCGAGAGATTGTTGCCGATGCCTGTCGAGAGGAACCAGCCTCCCATGCCGAAGCCGACCAGGCGCAAGGGCGCGAGCTTGGTCACCATGGAAAGTCCGATGGGTGAGAGACAGAGCTCACCGACAGACTGGATCACGTACACCATGAACAGCGTCCAGAACGGGATCAGCCCCGCCGAGCTCACCATGGTGGAAAGCGCCAGCATCAGGAGCGCGAATGCCAGACCGTTGAAAATCAGTCCGAGTCCGAACTTGCGCGGGATGTTCGGGTTCATCTTGCCCAGCTTGACCCACATCCAAGCCATGATGGGCGCGAACGCGATGATGGCGAGCGAGTTCACGGATTGGAACCACGCCACCGGGAACGACCATCCGCCGATCACACGGTTCACAATGTTCTCGGCCAGGAAATTGAACGAGCTGCCCGCCTGCTCGAAGAACATCCAGAACAGGATGTTGAACGCAAAGATGATGAGCATGGCGATGGCGCGATCGCGCGCCACACCGCCTTCGCGGTTTCCTTCCATCACGATCATGGCGCACAGCACGACGAAGAGCGCGCTGAGCAGGATCTGGAGCGTGTTGGCGCCCACCGAGAGCAACAAGTAGATGAGCGGAATCTCCACGAGCATGGCGCCGAACACGTAGAGCACTTTCTTGCGGCTCTTGCCTTCGCCCTCGGGCGGACGGCCGATCGGGCCGAGCTGGCGGCGTCCGAAGTAGAACCACACCATGCTGAACAGCATGCCGATTCCGGCCGCGATGAAGACCATCTTGTACGCCGGCATGGCGTCGGTGCCGAAGATGTTGTTGGCGAGAATGCCGGTCAGGATGGGGGCCAGGAAGGCACCCAGGTTGATCCCCATATAGAAGATGGTGAAGCCCGAGTCGCGACGCTGGTCAGTGGGTGCGTAGAGCTTCCCCACCATGGTGGAGATGTTGGGCTTGAAGTAGCCGTTGCCGGTGATGATTGTCGCGAGGCCGAGCATGAAGATCTTCTCGACGGGAACCGACACCATGAAGAGGCCGGCCGCCATGACGACGGCGCCCATCAGAATCGAGCGCTGATAGCCGAGAATCTTGTCGGCGACGTATCCGCCGATGATGGCCGCGGCATACACGAGCGCCAGGTATGCGCCATAGGTTGCCGAGGCCGGCGCCTGGCCGGAGGGATCGCCGTGGTGAAACTGTGCAACGATGTAGAGCGTGAGCGCCCACCGGTTGCCGTAGAACGCAAAGCGTTCCCAGAACTCGGCCATGAAAAGCATCCAGAGGGGCTTCGGATGCCCGAGCACCTGTTTGAACTCGGGTATGGTGGCCGTTGGCGTGTTAGCAGCGACACTCATCCGGTTTCTCCTTCCATGCGAGACACCTGTGCGTGGGGAGTCAGTCGGCGGAGTCTAACCGTCGCATTGACAGGGCGTCAAGGCGCGAAGCCTGTTCGTTCCGATGGCGAGACTACTCAGCGAGCGGTCGATGATGCGGGACGCGACAATGCGCGCGCCGTGATCCACTCCGGGTTCTTCTCCAGCGCGTCGATGATGCGCTCGGGAAGTCCGGGGTCGGAATAGAGCGCGGTGCCCACCTGGATGGCGGTGGCACCGGCGAGGAAGAACTTGCGTGCATCGTCGATCGAGCTGATGCCGCCGATGCCGACGATGGGAATCGAGACGGCTTTCGCGCACTCCCATACCTTCTGGAGCGCGATGGGAAGAATCGCGGGGCCCGAATATCCCGCGCTGCCGCGTGCGAACACAGGCTTGCCGGTTTCCAGATCGAAATCGATTCCGATCACGGTGTTGATGGCTGCGATGGCGTCCGCGCCTCCCTGCTCCGCCGCGCGCGCCACACTTGCCACGTCGGTGATGTTGGGCGTCACCTTGATCCACAGCGATTTCCGCGGCAGGCGTTCCTTGACGATGCGCGTGATGCGCTCGACAAGCTGCGGGTTGCGTCCCTGGTCGAGCGCTTCGCCTTTGACGTTCGGGCAGGAGAGATTCAATTCCAGTCCGTCGTAGCCGTCCTGCGCGGCGAAGGCCTCGGCGAGGCGGATGAATTCGTCTTCGGTCTCGGCCGCGACACTCACCATTACACCGATGTCGCGATGCTGATTGAGCTGCGGCAATTTCTCTGCGACGTATTTAATGAGTCCCACGTTCTCGAGGCCGATCGAGTTCAACATGCCGTGCGGCAGCTCGTGAATGCGCGGCGGAAGGTTGCCTTTGCGCGGCTCCATGGTGATGGTCTTGGTGACGACGCCACCCAGGCGCGAAAGATTGACCAGCGGCGAATACTCTTCCGCATAACCACAGATCCCCGATGCGATGAACACCGGGTTCTTGTGTGTGATGGGTCCGATCTTAACTTTAATGTTGCTCATTATTATGGAACCGGAAGCTCGTTCCATACGAGGACGCTGGCATCGAACACCGGGCCGTCGTGGCAGACCGTGCGATACGGCGAGGGACCGCCGAGTGTCGTCGGCACGACGCACGCGCGGCACGCGCCCAGCGCGCAGCCCATTCGATTCTCGAGCGATGCATAGTGCGGGATGCCGTGCTTCTCCGCCAGCTTCTGCGCGGCGCGCATCATCACGGTCGGGCCGCAGGAGAAAATCGCGTCGGCGCTCTCGCGCTCGAGCTCGCGTTCGGCGAGCTGCACGACGTTGCCTTTGAATCCGTACGAACCGTCGTCGGTGGAGAGCGCGACTCCACGGTGTTCGAGCGCCACGTGTTCGAGAAAGAGATCTTCCTTGGTGCGCGCGCCGTAGAGCAGACGGTAGCTCTCGCCGAGACCGCCCGGGGCACGAAATCCGTAGAAGTAGAGCGGCGCGAGACCGACACCGCCGCCAATCGCGAGCACTTTCTTGCCGGAGAGGACCGGATACGAGTGGCCGAGCGGTCCGTAAAAACCGGCGGTGTCCCCCGCGCGCAGACGGCGCAGTGCGCTCGAGCCCGCTCCAACCTCGACGATTACAAGATCGAGAAAATCCGGTGTGCAATCATGAATGCTGAAAGGGCGCCGGAGAAAGAATCTTTCACCTGCATCAAGGGCTGGCACCGCGACGTGCACAAACTGTCCCGCGAGCGGCTCGACGAAATTCGCCGGCCGCGCCAGCCGCAGCAGATAGTAGCGACGGCTGAGCGGAATGTTTTCGAGCACGCGCGTGGAGAACTCGTCCGCGTTGGAGGGCGTGAAGACGTACGCGTCGTGGGTCTTAGTTTCCATGCTTGCTGGTATCGGCAGGTGCCGGTTGCGGCACCGGTTCTTTGAGCGAATCCGGGAGCACCTTCACGTGTGTCGACTCCGGTGGAGCAACCACCGGGTGCACCACGTGCGATGTATCGGTCATCGCGGGCGACGGTGTCAATGGCGCAGGCGGCGTGGGCGCCGCATTCGGCTGCTTGTGCGCGCCGGCATACTTCATCATGTCGGCCATCGCCGGCGCAGGCGCACCCTTGTAGAACGTGTATGCCAGCTGCGTCTGCTGCGAATCCGCGTACTTCGTGCGCAGCACGTCGTACCATTCTTTTGCCTTCACCGAATCTCGTAGCACGACCCCGTAGATGTACCCCAGCGCATACGCCGATTTGGGCGCAAATTCACTTTGCGGGTAATCGGTCACGATCTTCTCGTACGCAGGAATGGCCTTCTCCGTGCTGTTGAACTGGAGGAGCTGGAGCTCCGCCATCGAGAATGTGCGCAGCGCCACCGCCTCGGGGCTGTCGTCGCCCGCCGCTTCCTGCAGCCGCAGCATGCGGCCGATATCGCCCGCCCGCTTGATCGCATCCACGGCAAAATCCGACTGCGAGTACGCGCCCGGCACCTGCTGGTAGTACCGCTGCGCCGTTTTCAGGCTGTCCATGCTCTCGTAGAGAACGCCGAGGCGGAAGTCTGCTTCGGCTCCGTACATGCCGCGTGCGAACCGCGAGGTGACGCCTTTGTACACGCGGATGGCGCGCTGCACCGAATCCGATCCTGCAAACGAGCGACCGCGGAGCAGAAGCATGGGCGCTTCGCGGTCCGGTGTGAGCTGCATGCCGTGGATCTTGTCGAGCGTCGTGAGCGCGTCCTTGTACATCCCGAGCTCCACCTGCGACCGGCCCATGCCCATCCACACGTCGTAGCGAACATCGCCGGGAATGCGCGAGCGGCTGATGCGCTCATATACGGCGAGGCTCTCCTTGTACATCCCCTTCTCGACCAGGATCGCGGCCATGTCTGTCTGCGCACGATAGCGATACTCGGAGCGGCCGTGATCTTTCTCCAGGCGCTGAAGCGCGGCTACCGCGTTTTCGCTGAGGCCAACCTGCATCAGGCTGGTGCAGAGGAGATAGAACGCTTCGGGACGATCGTGACTCTTGCGATACGTATCGACAAACTTGTTGAGCTGGGTGGCCGCCGCTTCGTAGTGCTTGCCGCTCGCCAGTCCCTTGCCCTTCAGGAACTCTGCGTGCTCCTTGAGATTGGTCATCGGATAATGACTGGTGAGTGAATCGAGCGCGGACACGCTTTCGTCGTAGCGGCCGATCGCGTACAGCGACTTGCCGATGAGAAGCATGGCATCGTCGCAGTGCTTGCTCTTCGGATAACGCGCGATGAGCTTCTTGCACTTCTCGATGACCTGCTCGTACGTCTGGGTATTCTGGCTGGCGTTGACGACCGGCGTATAGTTGGTTCGCGCGGCGATGGGATTACCGTCTTCATCGGTCGTGGCCTGCGGCGCGTTCTGGCGCTGCTCGCTCTTCTGCGCGTCGTTGTACTTCTTCTTCGCGTTGTACAGCGTGTTGAAGTACGCACAGTTGTTGAGCGCAACCAGTCCCGCAATCGCGGCGGACCACAAAATCATCCGCTTCGCCCGCACGTTACACACCGATCCTCGTCGCAGTCACGTTGACGCCGCCCACCAGCACGTGTTTCACGCTGCCGAACACGCGGTGTCCGATGAAGGCCGAATTCTTGGAGCGCGAGTGCAGGTCCTCCGCGCGTACCGTCCACTCTTCTTCCGGATCGAAGAGAACCAGGTCCGCCTCGGCGCCGCGCGCGAGCGTTCCACCCGGAAGGCGAAGGCAGTCCGCCGGCCGGTGCGTGATGAGCGCCAGCGCCTGCGGGAGCGTCATGTGCCCCGGGCGCACCAGGTGCGTCACGATGAGCGGGAACATCGTCTCGAGTCCCACCGATCCGTTGGGCGCCGCGTTGAATTCCACCTGCTTCTCGTGGGCAGCGTGCGGCGCATGATCCGACGCGATGCAATCCATGGTGCCGTCCTTGAGCGCCTCGATCATGGCGAGGCGGTCTTCGTGGCCGCGCAGCGGCGGATTGATCTTGAGGTTGGTGTTGTACGTCTCCAGGTCCTTGTCCTCGAGACAAATATAATGCGGCGCCGTCTCCGCGGTGACAGGAAGTCCGTCCTGCTTGGCGCGGCGGATGAGCTCGATCGACCCGCGTGTCGACATATGGGCGGCGTGAAACCTGGCACCCTTCACCGACCTCACGACGACGAGATCGCGCGCCAGGCACACTTCTTCGCTGAAGGCGGGGATGCCCTTAAGCCCAAGCTTGGTCGAATAGAAACCCTCGTGCATGACGCCTTCGCCGGTGGCGCTCATGTCTTCGCAGTGCTCGATGAACGGAATCCCGAGCGGCGCCGCGTATTCCATTACGCGCCGCGCCATTTCCGCCGTGGGAACCGGCGCGCCATCGTCGGTGATGGCCACCGCACCCGCTTCCACGAGCTCGTGGTACTCGGAGAGGATCTCGCCTTTGCGGCCCTTGGTGGCGGCGGCGATGGGATACACGCGCGCAAGTCCGGCGACTTTCGCCTGGTTCAGAATGAACTCCACCACCGAGCGATCGTCGATGGCCGGATTCGTGTTGGGCATGCATGCTACCGAAGTGAAGCCACCCGCAACCGCCGCTGCGGTACCCGTCGCCACCGTCTCTTTGTACTCGAAGCCCGGCTCGCGCAGGTGCACATGAATGTCGACGAAGCCCGGCGCGAGGTGCAGTCCGCCGCCGTTGTAGACCGGCAGCGACGATTCCTTGGCGCGGCCGGGCGTGACTGCGTCGATCTTGCCTTCCATCACCACGACGTGCCCGCCGAACAACGTGTTCTTCTTGGGATCGACGATGGTGACGTGATCGATGATGTAAGAGCGGTGTGAAAGCTGGCTGAGATTCATCATGCCACCTGTTTTCCTTCGCGCGCGCGCGTTTCCGTTTGCTGCGGCGGCGCTTCCTCGTTTTCGAGCGCGGAGCCGCCGCTCAGGAGATAGAGCACCGCCATGCGCACGGCGACACCGTTGGTCACCTGGTCGAGAATCACCGAGTGCTCGCCGTCGGCCACATCCTGCGCGATCTCGATACCGCGATTCATGGGCCCCGGGTGCATCACGATGCATTCCTTCCTGGCGTTCTTGAGTGCTTTGCGGTTGATGCCCCACATGCGCGCGTACTCGTCGATGCTCGGGAAGAGTCCGCGCTGCTGCCGCTCCATCTGGATGCGCAGCACGTTGACAGCATCGGCGCCTTCGAGCGCTTTCTTGAGGTCGACCTCCACCGTGACGCCGAGGCGCTCGATCTCGTGCGGGATCAGCGTGGGCGGTCCGCTCACGACGACTTCGGCGCCCATCGTAACCAGGCCGTGGATGTTGGAGCGCGCCACGCGGCTGTGCGTGAGATCGCCGACGATCACCACGCGCTTGCCCGTAAAGCTTCCCCACCGCTCTCTCAATGTGAACATGTCGAGCAGTCCCTGCGTGGGATGCTCGTGGGCGCCGTCGCCGGCGTTGATGACACTGCCGTTCAAGAGACTGGCCAGGAAGTGCGGCGCACCCGCGGCCGAGTGGCGGATGACGATCATCTGCACACGCATGGCCTCGATGTTCTGTGCGGTGTCGCGCAGCGATTCGCCCTTCGACACGCTGGAGCCCGAGGTGGTGAAGTTGACGCTGTCGGCGGAGAGGCGCTTTTCCGCCAGCTCGAAGCTGATGCGCGTACGCGTCGAGGATTCGAAGAAGAGGTTGGCGACGGTGGTGCCGCGCAGCGCGGGCACTTTCTTTACCGATCGCTCCGACACTTCCTTGAAGGATTCGGCGGTGTCGAGGAAGCGCGTGATTTCCTCGGCACTCATTCCTTCCAACCCGAGCAGGTGTTTGCGATGGTTCATGACGCTTTCTCCGCGAGGAGCACTTCGTCGTCTCCGTCGATTTCTTCCAGGTGAACTTCGACCATTTCGTTTTCGGATGTGGGCACATTCTTGCCCACGTAATCGGCCTTGATGGGAAGCTCGCGATGTCCGCGATCGACGAGCACGGCGAGCTGAATTTTCTTGGGGCGCCCGAAGTCGATCAATTCGTCGAGCGCGGCGCGAATGGTGCGGCCCGTGAAGAGCACGTCGTCGACGAGGACCACGACGCGATTGGTGATGTCTTCCTTGATCTCGGTTTTGCCGACCTGCGGGTGCTTGAGCACATTCTGGAAATCGTCGCGGTAGAGCGTGATGTCGAGGGCGCCGATGGGAACGTTGTGTTCTTCCATCTGCGCGATGGTGTCGGCGATGCGTTTGGCCAGCGGCACACCGCGTCGGCGGATTCCGACGATGACCAGGTCTTCCACACCGCCGTTGCGCTCCACGATCTCGTGGGCGATGCGCTTGATGGCGCGCCGGATGGCGTCTTTGTCGAGCAGGACGGCTTTATAATAGACGGACATGGGCGTCAGGGGCGGTTGGGGACACGGTTCGCCGGGCACTTTCTGCCGCTGCGCGCGGCGCGGGAGACCGAGGGGAGGGCACAAAAAAACCCTCCGGACCGTTTTCAGGAGGGGTAAGAGCGGCGGCGCGCGGTGCGCCGATGAGCTTTACGACCCCTTGCTGGTCTCCCGGACCAGCGTTAAAAGGATCCTCGTCCATATTAGAGGCAAATGGCCCTCGAGGCAAGGCGAAAGAATGCCGGCTCGTCGTCCGGGGCTCGCCGGCTCCGTCAGATCCTCGGCCGGGGAATGCCCATCTGTAGCGGCCTGCGGATTCCCTCGTCGTGCGACCCCGAACGCCTCGCTGGAGCCACCCAACCATGCAAAGGCAATTGCCTCTCATATGTGCTCGGAGAGCGGAGGTACCCCACCCCGCCTCCAGTATGGCCGCATCACGTGTGTTCCCATACGCTTCTCCGCGGCGAGACGGTTATGGCCGCCGCACAACAGCCTCAGATTCGAGAGGCTCGTGCTGCCGCGGTTGGCGAATGGATGGATGTGGTCGACCTGCAGCCCCTTTCGGCACTGGCAGCGTGTTCCGTCCGGCGCGACGAACGTGCACTGCCCACCGTCGCGGCTGAATATTACATCCCTGACTTCGTCAGGGATGTGACGCGTGGGTTCGCTCAACTCCCACTGGTGGGAGTGAAGACTAGCTGATCCTTTTTTCGCTTCGCGCCTCTTATGGCGCTCGGTCGGATAGTGGCGATCGTGATATTCACGAAACACCGTCAGAACGATCTCACCGTAGCCCATGTCTGAAGGCATCAGGCTCCTGACAACCTCGAACACCTTGGCATACTCTTCCGGCGCCAGGAACTGTGTGAACACCATGTTCTGGTCGCCGTCGGGTGTCGCCACTCGCACTGGAACCGTGCGATCAGCCAGCGCAACCGGCGGCCGATAGTTGCACGCGAGGCGCTCCACGTCCCGCCAGGACGCTCCCTTCACCTGCTCGAGGACGGCATACTTGTTGTCACGGTCAAGAATCGACGCGAACTGGCAGATGCTTGTCACGCTCACCTCGCGCTTTTCCAGCATTTCGAGAACCTCCGGATTCTCGTGAATGCAACGTGCTGCTTTGATATATCGCCCCGCTGTCGAAGACGAATACTCCAACTTGCGAACGCAATAGTCCCAGATCGAGCTGTAACCCAGGTCGAGAAATGACTTCCGTCGTTCGCAATCATTGATGAAATGCAGCACCGTGATGACTGATGCTTGATTGACACGCGCCGCTTTCTCGAACTCCAGATGAAACTCCACGTTGTTCATTCGATGCAGGTCCACAACACAACCTCCCGAAAACGCCCACTGCTTTGCACAATATAACAGCGGTATTTTCGGCGTCGTGATTTGCGGTTCTGTTGCGAGATCTCGATTGCGATGTCGAAAGAAAAGAGAATTCCAAGAACGATGTTCAGATGAGAGCAGAAGCAGCGTAGCGCGCCCCTAAACGTGCGGTGTAGGAATCAGAAAAAAGCGTTTCAAAAACGCGTCAAAGTTTTTCTTTTCACAAGAAAATATTTTTCATAAGCGAGGAGTGCTCGACGGTCATCTCCAGCCGTGGTATTGGTCCTTCCATTCGCCGCTCATTACCGCCTCTCCCGTATTCGGATCAACCAGCGCCATCTTGCAGCAGTCACACATGGGCGAACATGAAACTCCCTCGGGCACAACTTTAGCGACCCACACGTATCTATGAAAATCCTCGGACCACGCCAACCAGGCCTGTGTTCGACCCTTGGTATTGGTCAGTCTTGATGCGATCTCGCCTGCTTGTTCCGTCGTCACTGAGAACCGGCACTGCTCAGGATGCTCCGCGCACGGCGGTAACCTGATCTCATCCGGATCACTGATCAACTTTCCATTGAGATCCATTCGAAACCCGGTGCGTTGGGGCGCGTATCCAGGTAGAAAGCGGATGTCCCAAGACACCTCGTAGTAGACCTCCGGGAACACCTGGTAGCGGGAACGACCGTCACCGCCGTCTCTCACCATTCTGGTAACCTCGGCGCCGCGCGTATCGACCAATTCAAGGCTCCAAAGCTGCATGTGCTTCGAGAAGAACTCATCACCGACGATGGCCTTCACGATCGCCGCCGAGCGATCAAGAACGTTGCAATCGGGACGAATGGGAGGAAATGAATCGAGCTTGGCGTCAACGCCGAACGACTCGGCCGTTGCTGTAACGAGGAAACAAGCTGCTATCGATGCGACCACAAACGGTCTAAGCATACATCCCTCCGGGCAGAGACAATTGCAAGATAGCGAACGGTCGAGCGGCAGGCTCGAAGAATCGAGCGAGTCGGGGTCATCAGTCTAGGCTCTCAACGAAAGGCTTCGTGGAGCGTGGCGTCGGAGAGATCTTCTTCCAGCCACTCGGGCTTTTCCGCAGCGAGAACGTCAGGCGACGTCTTCCCCGTGGCGACGGCGAGACACTTGATCCCATGCGCGTGGGCGCATGCAATATCGAGCAACGAGTCCCCCACGATCACCGTGTCGGCCGCGGCAAAGGAATGTCCGTGCTTCTCCTTCGCGCGGGCTATCGCGATGGGCGGCAGCTCGTTGCGGTCCATCCCGTCGTCGCCGAAGCTGCCGAACGGAAAGAAACGGTTCAAATCGTAACGGCCGATCTTGAAGCGGCCGCTTTGTTCCCAATTGCCAGTGAGCAGACCGAGCACCACGTCGTTGCGCGACTCAAGCGCTGCGAGCAGCTGTCCTACTCCCGGGAGCAGCCGCATTTTCTCGATATGGAGGTTACGCTCGAGGCGTTCCACGTACGCGGCACGGACCTCGGGTATTCTGACCTGCGCCTGCTCGCGGGTGAGGCCCATCGTGAGGAGCAAATCGACAACGATGCGCGGATCGAGTTTGCCGGAGAAATCGTAGTGTGAGAGGCCTCCGGTGCTGCCCATCACGTGCTGCAGCGCGTCCGCGAACGCGAGCCGCGCCTGGCCGCCACAGTCCACCAGGGTTCCGTCGATGTCGAAAAGGACCAGCTTCATCCACAACCTTCCAGGACTCCGCGCATGATTTTCGCCACGGCCACCGCGCTGTACGTTGTCTCGCAACGCCGCCTTGCTTCACGACCGCGACGTGCTGCTTCAGCCGGATCGGCGAACACATCTTCCAGCGCGCGCGCGATTGCGCGCGGCGAGGATGGTGCAACAAGCCAGGCCGCGCCGTCGAGAGCTTCCTCGATGTCACCGACACGCGTCGAGATAATCGGCTTGGCCATTGCCATGGCGTCGGTAATTTTCATGGGAAATTGGGCGCGCGCAACCGGTGTGTCGCGCTGCGGGACAGCGACCACGTGCGCGGCCGCCACTACCGCGGGCATGTCCTCCACGCCGAAGCGCGGCAGCCGCAGCATCCACTCTCCGTAGCGTGCCTGCAGCGTATCCGCGTACGCTTGTCCCACTTCGCGGCCGCCGACAAGCGCGAGCTTCGCATCACGCCACCCCAACATCGCGAGCGCCTCGAGGGTGTCCTCCACCCCTTTGTGCGGTCGCGGGGTGCCGGGAAACATGACGACGCGCATGCCATCGAGGCCGAGCCGGCGGCGGCAGTCGTCCGCATCGAAGCGCGCGGGATCAAAATGTGATGTGTCCTTCGCGCTCGGCACGTGCACCGCACCGAAGTGCTCGCACAGGAGACGCGAGTTGGCGGTAACCGCGCGGGCCCGGCCGGTGAAATACTCCATGAAACGCGTGTAGGCAGCGTCGTCCAGGTTGCGCGCACGCTTGTATCGCCGCCGCGCGCGCCGGCGAATCGAACCCTTGCCGGTGTTACGAAACTGCTCGGCGTGAAATTCCGGCTCGCGATCGTCGATATCCAGAAAGACGGGACGGCGGCCGCGACATATCATCGCGAGCCCGAAGCTCGTCATGCGCGGCTTGATGGCATAGAGAACATCGCCCCGTGCCGCGCGCTGCGTTTCCCAGGTACGTCGCGCGAGCGGTGCAAACGCGACCGGCTTCACGGTGATGCCGGCGGGCGGTGCGGGGTAGATCTCTTCGCTGCGCGCCAGCGGTCCCACGATTTCAACTTCTGCCTCGAGCAGGCGCAGTGCGGAAGCGAGGCTGTACGCGCGCGTCATGCCGCCCCGGGCCAGGCCCGGCACCAGCATCGAGACACGCATGCTCATATGGAATTGTTACGCGGAGGCGCGCGCGGTGGAACCGCCGGGAAAGACCAGATCGGTGAACGAGCGGCCGTCGATATCGGTGAGCGGAACGCCGAGCCTTTCCGCGACCGTGGGGCCGAAATCCATGATGGAAATATTGCGGCTCACTGGCCCTGGCGCAGCGCCCCGTGCCGACATGAAGAAGATGCCATTCGCAGAGTGATCGCCGGTCCGGCATTTCTGGTAAGTGCCGGTGATTTCCCCGGTCTTCTCGGAATGAATGCGCGATACAGGCGTGTCGCGGTTCCATTCCACGATGAGATCCGGCAGGTGGTCCATCAACGGGCCGCGATAAAACTCATTCGCGCGCCACACACGACGCACGACCGGCTCGCCGGTTTCCACGTTCTTGAACGCGAGCAGATCACGCTCGAGTGACTGACAGACCGAGTCAAACTCCGCGCGCGACACGCGCCCGTTGGGCTCGCGGCCCGCAAGATTCAAGCGAATCGCACCGTACGCATCGTTGTTGGGCATGGAGAAATATTTTCGTGACGCGAGCGGGTTGGGATCGACCCGTGCTTTCACCGGATCCTTGAGCGGCTTGAGCAGACGACGCACACCCATTGGCGTGTGCTTCCACACGTTGGTGGCGAAGGATTTTACCGGCGATTGCTCCTTCGGTGCAGCGTGCGCGGTGCCTGGTTTCTCGATTTTCCGGAGCATGTGATCAAGCAAGAATGTCGCGTCGTAGTGCGAGCGCATGCCGTGGCTGCCGAGCACAATCACATCCGTATCCGCGCCGGCGCGGTCGATGATCTCGCCGATCGCGGCGTCGATCGCGACATAGACATCGCGCACCGGATTGCCGATGCGCGCGACGAGCGCGCGGTTGTGCTTCGCGTGGTTGGGATCGTGCAGGTGCCAGCACTGGTGCCCAACACAGTGACTTTCGCTGAATACACCGAGCACGGCATCCCACTGCTCATTCGCGAGCGTGTCGAGGATCATCTGCTTCTTGCGCGCCACTCGCGCGATCAGTTGCTCGCGCAGTTTCTCGTATTCACCCCCGCGACCGTGCGTGTTGCAGTTCCCCACCTCGTCGCGGCCGTACTTTTCAACGAGCGACGCGGCAAGCGAGGACGGCCATGTCACCATCTCCTTGTAGTCGGGATCGTGCGTGCCCCAGTCGACAATGTGGACACCGTTGAGATTCTCGGCGACATATGTCTTCGGCACATCGATGATGGCGAGACGGCGGCCGGCGCGCGACAGCGCGTCCCAGAACGGCGGCGCCTGCGTGTCGGTGGGGTGAATGCGAACCTTTTCGTACGAACCGGGACGGAGCTGCTCGAAGCAGTAGCGCGCGTGTCGCGCCGGCGATACCGATGTCCAGAACGACGGCCACACGGCACCGACAAAAAGCCCCGGCGGATTCTCGCTCACGCCCCACGCAGACGTGGCGAGAAGGCGGCGGAAGGTGGGAAGGGTGCCGTCGTCGGCCCAGCCCAGGACGAGGTCCTTGTCGAGCGAGTCGGCGCCCAGGAAAAGAACGCGCGCGGCCATAGCAACAAGTTTACAGAAGCCGGCACCCTGTTTTCCATAGGGTCAACGAACTAATATCTCTGGCCGCCCCCGACGGGCAACCGTATCTTGAGAGCCAGCTTCGCCATTGAAAACGCATGGGAATCCGCGCTTATCTCACTTTCTTCATCGTTCTGGCAACGTGCGGTCGCGCCTCCGCTGCATCTCCCATCGTGCTCGAGTCGAGGCTCGCCGGCGAAATGCAACTGGCCGCGGGCGACACCGTTTCACTGCGCTTACCGGGCGCGAGCGCATCACAACAGTTCGTCGTAAGCGGTTTTTACACGCCGCCACCCGACCCCGCGGGTATCTCGCGCACCAGCCGCCAGGCATGGACACCGCTCACCGATCTCGAGCGCTTCAGCGGTCGTGACGACCGCGTCAGCCGCTATGTGCTTGCCTTGAAACCGGGCGCAAACGCGGACTCCTTGCTGGATGCGCTCAACTCGACGCACCTCGGCTTCCACGCGTATCGCGCACGCGACGTGGCCAAGCAGTCATCGCAGACGTTCGTCGTGATATCGAACTTCCACAAAGCCATTTCGATTTTATCGATCCTGACCGGCGCCGCGTTTCTCGCGGCGATCGTGCTGCTCCAGGTCCAAGAGCTGCGCCGCTCGCTCGGTGTGCTGCGCGTGATCGGGATTTCCAAGCGGAGTATCTACACCCTGGTGATCGGTGAAACCGTGCTGCTCGCCAACGTCGGCGCGGCCGCCGGCGTGGGTGTCGCGCTCCTCGCGTCGAGGATGATCAATTCGTACTACCGGAGTTATTTCGCCACCAATCTGCTCTTCTCCTCCGTAGAGGGATGGCACGTGTGGCTGGCCTTCGGCATCGCTTCGCTGGTGGGTGTGGTGCTGGGGTCGATCGCGACGACGTATCTCTTCAAGTCCGAGATCAACGAAGTGCTCGGGCGATGATGATTCGCGTCGCATTTCGAAATGTCGTGCGCCATCGCCTGCGCACGCTTTTCACCGTGCTCGCGCTCTCCATGGCTGTGGCACTGCTCGCCGACATGCTCATGCTCTCGCGTGGCATGGAGAAGACGTTCTACCGCGTGCTCTCGTCGGTCGGTTACGAAGTGCGCGTGTGCCCGCGCGGCACGCTTCCCTTTGCCACCGATGCCGTGCTCGACGAAAGCAGCCGGGTGGCAGCGGCAGTCGCGAAGGATGGCCGCGTCGACAGAACACTGCAGGTGCTCGGCACCACGCTGCACGTCGATTCGATCCCCGTGTTCGCAATGGGTGTGGAGGGAGAGAGGCAGTCATTATATCGAGTGGTTGAAGGGCATGACGTTGTCTCGGGAAATGACGTATTGCTGAATCGGAACGCAGTCGCGGCGTTTCACGCGGCGGTGGGAGACACCTTGCAACTGCGCCGCGACGCCCCCGGTGCAACACTGGCATTTGCACGCACGCTTCGCGTGCGTGTCGTCGGCATGATAGAAGTCGCATTCGATCTGCCCGGACAACGCACGGCAGTCATGCCGCTGGCGACTGTGCAGGAGCTCCGCGGGGAGCCCGACGCCGCATCATTCGTGCTCGTAAAGTTGAAGAGCACCGACAATCGCTTCGTTCCGCCTGATCAGCAACGCTCTGTGGCGGCGTCTGTCGCCCGGCAGTTCCCGAACTTGTCGGTGTATTCGATGGACGAACTGATGAGCGCGCTCGAGCGCCAGCTCGCGTACTTCAAACAATTCTCGCTCATCCTCTCGACAATCAGCCTGCTGGTCACGTTTCTGCTGGTGGCGGTCGTGCTCACCATCGGCGTGGGTGAACGCCGCGGCGAGATTGCTGCGCTGCGCAGCATGGGTTTCCGGCGGCGCTCGATCCAGGGCATGATCCTCTCCGAGAGCGCGTTGCTGCTTGCGATGAGCGCCGTCGTCGGGTCTGTGTTGGGATGGTTTCTCGCCGGCTATCTCGACCACATCCTCACGCAATCGCCGAGCCTGCCCGCGGGGTATCGCTTTTTCATTCCGGCGTGGCGCGAGATTCTGATCGCGGTTGCGCTTTCCGGCGCGGCAGGTATCATCGCGGCTTTGCTGCCGGCCATCCAGGCCGCACGCATCGACATTCCCAAGACGCTGCACGAAGAGGTGGTGTAGGTGTCCGCGCCCAACGATTTCATCATTCGCGCCGAACGCATCGGCAAGACGTATCGTATGGGCTCCGAGCTCGTGGAGGCGGTGCAGAACGTGGACCTCACCGTGGCGCGCGGCGAGTTTGTGTCGCTGATGGGACCCAGCGGTTGCGGCAAGACAACGCTCCTCAATCTGTTCGGATGCATCGACGTGCCGACGAGCGGCGCGCTCCACGTGTTCGGCGAAGATGTGGCCGCCATGAGCGAAAAACGTCGCGCGGAGCTCCGGCTGCGACGCATCGGTTTCGTCTTCCAGCGTTTCTATCTGCTCCCCATGCTGACCGCGTTCGAAAACGTCGAGCTCCCGATGATCGAATCCGGCGTCGCGCGCCGTGAGCGCAGCGAACGCGCGCGCAATCTCCTCGATCGTGTCGGGCTGGCACATCGCCTGAAGCATCGTCCCCACCAGCTCTCGGGCGGAGAAATGCAGCGCGTTGCCATCGCGCGGGCGTTGTCCAATCAGCCCGATTTGATCATTGCCGACGAGCCCACGGGCGAGCTCGACCGCAAGACCGGTGCGAGCATTCTCGCGCTCATCAAGGAGCTGCAGACCGGCGGGCTCACCGTGATCATGGCCACGCACGACCCGCACGCCGCCGAGCTGGGCCACCGTGTCATCGAGATGGAGGCGGTGCGCACGTGAACACTGCATCATTTATTACCAAGGGGCTGCGCTTCCGCCCGTACCGCACGCTGTTTCTCCTGCTGGGGTTTGCCGTCGGCGTGATGGTGATGACGGTTCTGCTCTCCGTGGGCAGCGCCGTCCTCAACCAGGCGCTCGACGAAGATCTGACGGGTGGTGGCGACATCGTCCTGCTCCCGGCCGGCATCGACGTCAACGTGCTCAAGACCGGCGGCGTCACCGCCATGAATTTCGACATTCCCAACGCGCGCTATCTCACGCGCGAGCTCCTCACCGCGCGGCGCATGCCCGGTGTGCGCGATGTTTCACCCGAGCTCACGAGGACGTACGCCACGCTCACGCACAACGGGCGTGAGCAGCTGGTGCGTATCGATGGCGTGTTGCCGTCGCGCTTCACCTCGTTGTGGTCCGCGTTCCCCGCCGCGCTCAACGCCAACGCCGCGACCGTCAAAAACGAAAAGAATTACGCCGACCCGGATTTCATCCAGACCATCGAGAAGATTGATTCGTTCCACACGCCAAGAATCGATTCGACGCAGACCTGGGCCGAGT
>DATEHD010000272.1:0-3466 GCA_035279765.1 Candidatus Krumholzibacteriia bacterium
CCTTTGCCGCACAGGTGATCGCGTGCGAGCGCGAATTGAAATTCGACCGCGAGCGCGTGAATGTGAATGGCGGTTCGATCAGCCTGGGACATCCCATCGGCTGTTCGGGCGCGCGTATCGTCGTGACGCTGCTGCACCAGATGCGGCGCGCACAGGCGAAGCGCGGCATTGCCACGCTGTGCGTCAGCGGCGGCATGGGCATGGCCATGCTTTTGGAACGTGACTAACCCCCGAGACTAGAAGGAGACAAACATGAAGCGGATTGGTGTTGTGGGTTGCGGGCTGATGGGATCGGGCATCGCGCAGATGTCGGCGCTCAACGGCTACGCGACCACCGTGGTCGAGATCAACGACGAGGTCCTCAAGAAGGGCGTCGCGAACATCTACGACTTCCTGGAGAAGGGGAAGAAGCGCGGCAAGGTCACCGACGAACAGATCGACGCGGTGAAAAAGAACCTCTCCACCGCCACCAGTCTCTCCGCGCTCAAGGATTGCGACCTCGTCATCGAGGCCGTCACCGAGAACGCCGATCTCAAGAAAAAGCTCTTCAAGGATCTCGCCGAGATCACGCGCCCCGATTGCATCCTGGCCACCAACACGTCGTCCATTTCCATCACCGAGATCGCAACCGTGGTGAAGAATCCCGAGCGCATGGTCGGCATGCACTTCTTCAATCCGGTGCCCATCATGAAGCTTGTCGAGGTCATCAAGGGCCTCGCCACCACCGACGCCGTCATGGCGGCGTGCCGCGAATACGCACTCTCCATCGGCAAGGAGCCGATCACCTGCTCCGACACGCCGGCCTTCGTCGTGAACAAGCTGCTGATTCCATATTTGTTGGACGCCGTTCGGATGGTTCAGGACGGAGTTGCCACACCCGAAGATGTCGACAAGGCGATGGTGCACGGATGCGGCTACCCGATGGGACCGATCACGCTGCTCGATTATGTCGGACTGGATACGACGTGCCACGCCGCCGACGTCATGTACGAAGAGTTCCGCGAGCCCAAGTACGCGGCACCGGTGCTCCTGCGCCGCATGGTGCAGGCGGGACGCTGGGGTCGCAAGACGGGCCGCGGCTTCTACTCGTACGAGAAGAAGTAGGGAGCGGCGATGGAGCTCAAGCACATCCTCTACCAGGTTGCCGACGGCGTCGCGACCATCACAATCAATCGCGCCGACGTTCTGAATGCGCTTTCCGCGCACACGGTGCGCGAGTTGAATGAAGCGCTGGCGGCGGCGGAAGTCGACGCCAGTGTGCGTGTCTTGATTCTCACCGGCGCGGGCGAGAAGTCGTTTGTGTCCGGCGCGGATATCGCGGAGCTCGCCAACCTGGATCCGGTCGCGGGGCGGCGCACCGCGGAATTCGGCCAGAGCGTGTTCCGGCGCCTCGAGACGATGGGGAAGCCGTCGATCGCGGCCATCAACGGTTACGCGCTGGGCGGCGGATGCGAGCTCGCCATGGCGTGCACGATTCGCATCGCGGCGGACACGGCCAAAATCGGTTTGCCCGAGGTGACGCTCGGCGTCATCCCCGGCTACGGCGGCACGCAGCGCCTGCCGCGCATCGTCGGGCGCGGGACGGCAATGGACCTCATTCTTACGGGACGCGCGATCGACGCCAACGAAGCCCTGCGCATCGGGCTCGTGAGCCAGGTTGTGCCCCTCGCGGATCTCATGGAGACGGCGCGCAAGACGGCGCTACGCATCCTGCGCAACGGTCCGCTCGCCATCCAGGCGGCGATGCAGGCTGTCGATCACGGTCTCGACGTTGGACTCGAGCAGGGACTCACCAACGAGGCCGCACAGTTCGGTCTCCTGTGCGCCACCGCCGACACGCGCGAAGGACTGAAGGCGTTTCTCGAGAAGCGCAAAGCCGATTTCAAGGGACAGTAGGAGAAGGACACATCACATGAAGAAATTTTCCGGATTCGATTTCGTGCTCGTCGACGAGCGTCTCTCCGACGACGAGAAGATGGTGCGCGACAGCGTGCGCGCCTTCATCCAGGACGAGGCCATGCCCAAGTTCATGGAGCACTACGAGAAGGGAACCTTCCCGAAGGAGCTCATCCAGCCCCTCGCCGACCTTGGCGTCTTCGGCGCCAACATTCACGGCTACGAATGCGCGGGCCTCAACAATGTTGCGTACGGGCTCATGATGCAGGAGCTCGAGCGCGGCGACTCGGGACTGCGCAGCTTCGCTTCCGTGCAGTCGGGTCTCGTGATGTATCCCATCCACGCCTTCGGCGACGACGAGCAGAAGAACAAGTGGCTGCCCGCGCTGGCCAAGGGGAAAGTCATCGGGTGTTTCGGTCTCACCGAGGCCGACTTTGGATCCAATCCGGGCGGCATGATCACCACCGCGCGGCTCGACGGCAATGAGTACGTGTTGAACGGATCCAAGATGTGGATCACCAACGGTGTCGCCTCCGGCGTCGCCATCGTGTGGGCCAAGCTCGACGGCGAGATCACAGGCTTCCTCGTCGAACGCGACCGCAAGGGCTTCGACGCGAAACCGATCCATCACAAGCTTTCGATGCGCGCGAGCGACACCGCCGAGCTCGTGATCGACGGTGTGCGCATCCCGAAGTCGAATCGGCTGCCCGGTGCCAGGGGTTTGAAGGGCGCGCTCATGTGTCTGACACAGGCGCGCTACGGCATCGCGTGGGGCGTGCTGGGTTCGGCCATGGCGTGCCTGCACGAGTCGCTCGAGTACAGCAAGGACCGCATCATGTTCCAGAAGCCGATTGCAGGCTACCAACTGACACAAAAAAAGCTCGCCGACATGGCCACCGAGCTCACGCTCGCGCAGCTCCTGTGTCTGCAGCTCGGACGCCTCAAGGACGAAGGACGTCTCACGCCCGCGATGGTGTCGATGGCCAAGCGCAACAACGTGCGCAAGTCGCTCGAGATTGCGCGCACCGCGCGCACCATTCTCGGCGCCAACGGCATCTCGGGCGAGTACCAGTCGATGCGTCACATGTGTAATCTGGAGACCGTCGACACGTACGAAGGCACCTACGAAATTCACACGCTGGTGATTGGCGATGAGCTCACCGGCATTCCCGCTTATCAAGGATGATGGATTCATGCAGATGAAAGACACACGCGTTGTAATTCTCGGAGGCGCCCGCACGCCCATGGCCGAGTGGGTGGGAGGCAAGCGCGGCGACGGTGAACCCGGCGGCGCGCTCAAGGATGTTTCAGCGCTCGAGCTGGGTGCCATCGCGGCCAAGGGCGCCCTGGCCAAAACCGGCGTTCCGGCCGACCGCATTGACCACGTGGTCATGGGCAACGCGCTCCAGACCAGCGGCGATGCGCTCTACGGCGCGCGCCACGTCGGCCTCAAGGCGGGCGTTCCCATCCGGGTTCCAGCCCTCACCGTGAACCGGCTGTGCGGGTCCGGCATTCAATCCCTCATCAACGGCGCGCACATCATCGGCGAAGGTTCCGAGTACGTGCTTGC
>DATEHD010000273.1:0-2765 GCA_035279765.1 Candidatus Krumholzibacteriia bacterium
TGGAGAGTTTTTGCGCGGCCGCATCGCCGTAGTAAGGCCGGATCGCGTTGCCGATGTCGTCCTGGTTCTTGAGCAAGCGGTCAAGAACGGGCTGCGCGTCGGGAAGATTCGAGGTCGCACTGATCACGTAGTTGCGCGTGAACATGACGTGATCTTCCCACAGCTTTCTCATTTCCATGCGCGCCTTGACCGCCGGCGCGTCGGATGTGAGGTCGTCGTGGTGGCCATAGGCATGGCCCTTGGATTGATTCTCGTTGGCAGAATGCGCGGCGGTCACGGAAAACAAGGTCACCGCTGCGACACAAATACCTGCCAGCGCCGCATGTGCGGAATGTCTGTGCATGTGGATCCCCCTTTGGACTTGAAGCACTGGGGGATGTGCGTTGAGAGGCTCTGTCTCAATTAACAAGGACAGGTTTGCGAAAGCAATACTGCATACTCGGTAGGCCCTGGAGCGATAGGCGGAGAGCCTCAGTTGGCGGCGTCGAATTTTTTGGCCGCGGTGTCGAGCTCTTTGGTGGCCTTCTCGAGCTCGTTGTAGGCCCAGTCGATGCGCGGACTTACTTCGTTGGCCTTCTTGGACAGCTTCGCGATCGTCGCGGCATCGCCGCTGGCGGACGCCTCCGCCAGCGCCGCGAAGGCAACGTCGCGCTCGCGTTCGAGTGAGACGATGAGCGTCTCGAGATCGGCAACGCGCTTCTCGAGCGGCCCGATCAACTTCGCGCGCTCCTGCACAAGCCTGGCACGGGCCTGACGATCAGCTTTGCGATCGGCGGGTGTCTGCGGCGCGGCCGCCGGCTTCTTCGTCGCAGTTGCCGGCGTGGGATCCGGGTTCACATGGACCTGTGTGTTCACAGCACGCGCCCTGGTTGGCGCACTGCCCAGCTCGTCTTCGTCATCCTCCCAGCCCACGGTGTCGAGAAAGTCCTGGTAGCTTCCGTCGAATATGCGCGCGCGTCCGCGGTCGAACACGATGAAGCGCGTCGCCAGCGAGTGCAGAAACATTTCGTTGTGGGTCACGATCACGACAGCACCCTCGAAGGCATCGATCGCCGCCAGCAACGAATCGCACGAATCCATGTCGAGGTGGTTGGTGGGCTCGTCGAGAAGAAGCAGGTTGGCCGGCGTCACGATGAGTTTCCCCAGCATCACGCGTGATTTCTCGCCGCCCGAAAGCACGCCGATCTTTTTGAGACCCGCGTCGCCTTCGAACATCATGACGCCCGCAATGTCGCGCGCCGTCTGGAAGAGACAACTCTTGTCGGCGCTCTGAATCTCCGCAATCACCGTGTTCTTGTCGTGCAGCGTGTGCACGTTGGTCTGTGCGAAATAGCCGCTCACGGCGCGCGGATGGTTGGTGATGCTGCCGTGGCGCGGCGGCAGGTCGCCCGCGAGCACGCGCAGGAGCGTGGACTTGCCGCGTCCGTTGGGACCGATCACGCAGATCCTGTCGTGATCGTGGATCTCGAGCGTGAGGTTGCTGAAGAGATCCTCGCCCTGCTCATACCCGAACGACAGGTGTGACACGCGCTGCACCACCTTGGCCGGAAACGGCGCGGCGCTGAACGCAAAGTCGAGGGTCTGGATACGCGCCAGCGCGTCCAGCCGCTCGTGCTTGGCGAGCATCTTGATGCGCGACTGCACGCGCGTGGCCATGGTGTTCTTGGCGCGGAAGCGCTCGATGAAGCGCTCGACTTCCTTGCGCTTGCGGTCGTCGTTCATGCGCGTCTTCTCGTACACCTCTTCTTCCTGGACGATCTGCTCATAGATCTTGGTGGTGTTGCCCTGGATCTTCTTGGCCCGGCCACGATGAATCGCGACCGTGTGCGTTACCACCCTGTCCATGAACGAGCGGTCGTGCGTGATGAGCATCAGCTCGGTCTTCCACTGCGTCAGGAAGCGCTCGAGCCAGCGGATCGACACCACGTCGAGGTAGTTGGTGGGCTCGTCGAGGAGCAGGAGGTCCGGCTCGGACACAAGCACCCGCGCGAGCTGCAAACGCACCTGGAAACCGCCCGAGAAGAGCTCGGGCGCGCGCTCCATGTCGTTCTTGTGGAAGCCGAGGCCGAAGAGAATCGTCTCCGCGCGCCAGGTCTGGTCGCGCTCGCCTTCGGGCAGCCCGAGTGCGACCTCGTCGATCACATTCGGTTGCGTAAACTTGATGTGCTGGTCGAGATGCCCGATGCGGTAGCGTTTCGGGATCAGGATGTCGCCGGAATCGGGGTGCACCTCGTCCAGGATCATGCGGAACACGGTGGTTTTGCCGTGGCCGTTGCGACCCACGAGACCCACCCGCTCGCGACGATTGAGCGCAAATGACAGATCCTCGAAGAGAACCTGCGCACCGAAACTCTTGGTTACCTTGCTGAACTGGATCATACCAACCGTTGCTAGTTCGTTCGCGTGAGCAAGCACGCGGATGCGTTGACACCTTCGATGCCGGCCACCACGCGATATCCTTCGCGCTGGAAGGCGGCAATGATGAAGCGGTCATCGCCGGGAACCAGGTGCCCGAACACCAGCCACAAGGTCGGCGGTCCGCCGCCCAGTGTCTCCGCAATGCTCGCGAGTATCTGGTGCTCGTCGAGATTGCGCATCCAGCGCCCGTAATACACGTTCGACTCGTGACAATACAACGGCGGATTCTTGTCGTGCCAGCACGATAGACACCAGTTGGAGGGGAGCGCCTCCCGCTTGACGATGTCGCGCGTGTAATAGGCGAAGGCCGGCGCCGCACCATAGTACACGTAGGTGGGATCCGACGG
>DATEHD010000274.1:0-3253 GCA_035279765.1 Candidatus Krumholzibacteriia bacterium
GCGGTCGCCGTATGTCGACTCGCATACCAGAACGTCCGCGTGTGGAATTCCCACCGGCGGGTTCATGACCGGATCCTCGAGACGCCCCACGTCGCCGGAGAACACGACGCGAAAGCCGCTCTTCATGAACGCAACCCACGCCGAGCCCAGAATGTGCCCAGCGCGCGTGTACCGGAAGGTGATGCCGTCGCCCAGGTCGATGTCGGTGTCAAAGTCCACCGGCCGCAGAAGCTTCAGTGTCTGTTCGGCATCTTCGCGCGTATATAGAGGAAGCACCGGATCGTGGCGGCCGACACCTTTCTTGCCGATGTAGCGCGCTTCTTCCTCCTGCAGATGTCCCGAATCCGGCAGCATGATGCCGCACAGCTCGGCGGTGGCCTCGGTGCAGTAGATCGGCCCCTGGTAGCCACGCTTCATCAAAACCGGCAGGAATCCGCTGTGGTCGATATGCGCGTGGGTCAACACGATCGCATCGATCGTCTTGATATCGAACGGCGGTTCTTCCCAGTTGCGCTGGCGGAGATTCTTGAGGCCCTGGAACAGGCCGCAGTCCACGAGGATGTTGCGATTGTCGATGCGCAACATGTACTTCGATCCGGTCACCGTACCGGCTGCGCCAAAGAAAGAGAGAAACATGGCCGTGATTGTAAGGCCGGAAAGAGGCCAAACTCAACGATGCATTGAAAGCCGCTTGCGCCGCGGATAAGATAGCCGGACGACAGGCTCACGCGCCTTCTGAGAGGATTCACGTCATGAAGAAATTCGCCATGCTGCTCACCGTCGCCATAGCCGCACTCGCGGCGGGCGCAACGGCGGCATTTCCCGTCAGTATCCCTTCATATTACCAGCACCTCGACTTCAACCTCACCAGCCCGACCGCGTTCACCGATGCGGCCGGCGGATACTACAATCCGTCGGTGTACTCGATGATGCCGGGCGCGGAGGGCGAAGTGTACTGGAGCGATTTCGACGAGTCCGGCCTGGGCCGGTGGGGATTGTTCACGGGCATGCGCAATCTCGGATTCGGTCTCGTGCACAACCAGGTGCCCACGTCGAGCGGACAGATCAGCGTGACCGATTATCACGTTGCTCTCTCCGGCGGAACCCGCGACGTCTCCATGGGCGTCGGCTTCGGATGGTCGGGCGGGCACGACGAAGATCTCTTCGACAGGCAGAACCTCATGCAGCTCGGTCTCACGTGGCGGCTCAATCATTACATTTCGCTGAGCGGCAACGAGACGTGGGGACTCAAAGATGGCGACCGTCGCGAGCTGGCTGACCTCGCCGTCCGCCCCACGGGAAATGATCGCTTCACCGTGTTTGGTGATCTCGAGACCGACGTCGAGGGCGGCCACTACAGCGACAACCTGCCGTGGAGCGCCGGCGCCATGGTCGAAATTCCCGCGGGCCTGAAGCTCATCGGCCGCGTGGCGGATTCCAAGGACACCGAAAGCACGTGGAGCCTCGCACTCGCGTATTCGTTCGGCGGCGGCTTCCACCAGGGTGTCATGCGCGGCTCCGTCAACCAGCACTTCGACCAGGACAACCACTCCGACGTGACGACGTGGGGAGTTCGCCTGGGCTATCCTGAGCGCTCCACGCTCACCGCCAAACTGCACAAGAACAGTGGCTATCTCTCGCTCGCCCCGCGCGGTGGCATCGTGTATTCGCGCTACCGCTTCTTCGACCAGAGCCTCCAGCTGCATGATTTCCTCGATGCCATCGACGATGCGCGCACCGATGACCGCATCTCCGGCATCGCGCTCAATCTTTCCGGCTCGGCGTTCACGCGCGGACAGGCGTGGGAAATTCGCGCGCGGCTCGCGGACTTCCGCGCCACCGGTAAGAAGGTCATCGTATTCGTGGACGAAGCGCAGCAGTCGACGTATTACATCGCCAGCGTTGCCGACCGCATCGTGATGGATCCCGAAGGCACGCTGCTCATGGCCGGCTACGTGCTGGGGCGGACGTACGTCGCGTCCATGCTGGAGAAGCTCGGCGTGGGCTTCGAAGAATTCCGCTTTCTCAAGTACAAGAGCGCCGTCGAGAACCTTGCGCGTCACAACATGAGCGACGCCGACCGCGAGCAGCGCCAGGATCTCGTGGATGCGTTCTTTGCACAGTATCGCGACGACGTTGCCGACGGACGCCACGTGGCCCCCGCCACCGTCGAGCACTGGGTGAACGACCTGGGCGTGTTCACCTCGTCGGTGGCGATGGAGAACAAGCTCGTCGACCAGCTGGGGCGCTGGGATGAAGTGAAGGACGCCGTCAAGCAGATGGAAGGGAAGCGCCAGTCGTTCGTGGGGATGACGGCGCTGGAGGATCGCTGGTATCCGTCCAAGCTGTGGGGTGAGCCCGACAAGATCGCGGTGGTGTACGCGGTCGGCGAGTGCGAGATGGACACCGGCATCAACGCGCGCCGCCTGGAAAAAATTCTCCGCGGCCTGCGCGGCCAGAACGACATCAAGGCCGTGGTGTTACGCGTCGACTCGCCGGGCGGAAGCCCGATGGCGTCCGACGTTGTCGCCGGCCAGATGCGCGAGCTCATGAAGACGAAGCCCGTCATCGTGTCGCAGGGCGACGTGGCGGCATCGGGTGGCTACTGGCTCTCCATGTGCTCCCACACCATCGTCAGCGAACCCAACAGCATTACCGGTTCCATCGGCGTCATCGCCGGCTGGGTGTGGGACAAGGGCCTGGGCAAGAAGACAGGTATGGAAGGCGACTTTGTGAAAAAGGGCAAGCACGCGGACGCGTTCTTCTCGCTGCGGCCGCCGTACGTGCCCTTTGCGCCTGCTATACCGGCGCGCGCGGTGAACGACGAAGAACGCAACGTTGTTTACACCACCATGAAGGAGCTCTACGCGCGCTTCGTGGGCGCCGTGGCCACCAACCGCAAGATGGACAAGGACGCGGTCGAAGCGCTGGCGCAGGGACGGGTGTGGACGGGCGATGAGGCCAAGAAGAACGGGCTCGTCGATCGTATCGGCGGACTCGAAGACGCCATCATGATCGCGCGGGAGAAGGCGGGCATTGCCGCCGACGCGCACGTGGAGATCGTGGAGTACTCGCCGCCGCGCGGCCTCTTCAAGATGAACCTGCCCATCCCCGGGCTGAGCACATCCATCGCCGCGCTGGCGTCACGTTTCGGCTCATCGGACAGCGTGGCGCCTGCAGAAGCGACCGAGGACTACGGCATCACGTATCTGCGCCACATGATCCAGTACAACGGTCGTGCGACGTGCATGAT
>DATEHD010000275.1:0-6505 GCA_035279765.1 Candidatus Krumholzibacteriia bacterium
GACCTGGATCGCCTGCGGCTGCACGTGGCCGAAGATCTGAATGGCTCCAAAGGCCGCGGCCGCGCACAGGGTCGCGGTCAGGATGGTGCGCATCCAGCCCACCGGCGCTTCCTGCAGTTCCTCGGACTTCAAGTTCAGCAGCATGATTGTGAAGATGACGAGCACCATGATGGCGCCCGCGTACACAAGGATCTGCAGGATGAAGACAAACTCGGCGTGGAGCATCGCAAACAGGCCCGCCAGCGAGCACAGCGACAGAATGAGCGCGAACGCGCCGGAGAGCGGATTCTTGAGGCTCACCATGAGCAGTCCGCCGGCCACGGCGAAGAAGGCAAGTATGTAAAAGAGAATTGCGGCCACGAAGCTACCTCTTCAGCAGCACGAGCACGATCGCGGTCACGGCAATGTTCGCGAACGCGAGCGGAATCATGTTTTTCCAACCAAGACGCATGAGCTGGTCGTAGCGGAAACGCGGCAGCGACCAGCGCACCCAGATGAACACCCAGCACCAGAAGAGCGTCTTCACGGCAAAGGCACTGATCTGCGCCACCAGCGCCACCGTGCGCGCGCCCCAGTCCGGCAGCGTGTGCATGCCCAGGCTCTTCACGAAACAGAACATGAGCACGCCGCCGATCACGACGTGGACGATGCCCAGAATCATGCCTTCGTGTTCGCGGAGATCGCCGAAGTGGCCGCGAATGCGCTTCGACCACGCAAACATGACGGCGGCGAACGCCAGGGCGCCGATTCCGCCGCCGGCCAGCATCACTTTGAGCCACGTCGCCGCGCCCGCCACGATCTTGTCGGTCGGGAAGTACGGAATCTGCCAGCCGCCGAAGAAGAGGGTGGCGATCATCGCCGATGACAGCACGATGGCCGCGTACTCGCCCATATAGAAGAGGGCGAAGCGCATGCCGCTGTATTCCACGTGGTAGCCCGCGACGATTTCGGATTCGCCTTCGGGCAGGTCGAACGGGTTGCGGTTGGTTTCCGCGAACGCCGACACGATGAAGAGAACCGCGCCCAGCGGCTGCACGAACACGCCCCAGCGCGGCAACACGCCAAAAAGAAGCTGGCCCTGCCCGCGCACGATCTCGTTGAGCTGCGCGCTCTGGTACACCATGAAGATGCCCACCAGCGCCAGCCCCAGCGGAATTTCGTAGCTGATCATCTGCGCCGTGGAGCGCAGGCCGCCCATCAGCGCGAACTTGTTGTTCGACGACCAGCCCGCGAGCACGATGCCGAACACGTTGAGCGATGTGATCGCGAGGATGTACAGGATGCCGCAATTCATGTCGGCCACCTGCATCGAGATGTCGCGGCCGCCGATCAAGTAATGATCGGCCCACGGAATGACTGCGAACGCGGTCAGGATGAATGTGAAGCCGAGGACGGGCGCGATCATGAAATACGTGCGATTCACCTGCGGCGGAATCATCATCTCCTTCATGAGGAGCTTCACCACGTCGGAGATGTTGTGAATGAAACCGGCCAGGCGGATGCCGAAGATGCCGGCGCGGTTGGGGCCGGCGCGGTCCTGGATGAAGGCTGAGCCCTTGCGCTCGAACCAGATCAGGAGCGGCAGGAGCGTCATGGCGAATCCGAAAATGAAGACCGCCTTGAGGACAATGATGACGATGTCGAGAAGTCCGGGCATGCGATCCTTCTAGCGCGCGACTGTCTGACCCGTCGTGCGGGCGCCTGTCAATCCCAGCTTGAGGAGATCGACGCCGGCGAATGCCGGCGTGCCGTCCATGACGGCCTTGCGCACATGCGCAATCGACGCGTGCGGCGCCGCACCGGTCAACGATGCAATCAGGCCGTCGATGACACGCCATTCCGTTTCCGCTTTGGTGTCGATGGCGGGGCGCAACTGCTGCGCGTGGCCTTCGAAATTCACCACGATGCCGTCCTTTTCGGCGAAGGTGCGGCCCGGCACCACCAGGTCCGCCGCTTCGGTGAGCGCGGACTTGCAACCGGAGAGCGCAATCACCCTGGCGGCACTGCTCCAGAGCGGCGCAATGGCCTCGACGTGCGTGTTGAATCCAACCGTGAGGAGCACGCCGTCACGTCCCAGCTCGTTCTGAACGTCGCTCACACCGCCGCGCTGCAGATCCACAACGCGCAAGCCCAGCATTTCGGCACCGCGGGCGTTGGGATGTTTGTCGGCGCGGCGCAGCAGATGATCATCGACACCGTCGGGCACGTGACGCGCCACCAGCACCGGCGCGTTGAGGCATTCCTGCGCCAGGCGCTTCAAGAGGAACAGCTCCTCCAGCGTGCACGTCGCCGAGGCAAGCACCAGCACGCGGCGCGACGACGGCTGCTCGACGCGGCCCGCGGGCTTGTAGCCCAGGAGCGCGCGCATCTCAGCGATCGCCTCCGTGAGCGAGCATTCGATGGTATCGACACCGCGGCGGATGAAGGGTGTGGCGATGCGATCCTGATTCACGAACTGGTAGTTGATGCGGCCTTCGTCGCACGCCCAGTAGGTATTGACCTGCATGTTCTCGCGCGGGCGCATGCGGTAGACCTGGTCCTTCTTGGTCTGGATTTCCATGCTGCAGCCGCGCGCGCACGTCGTGCACACGCTGTTGGTGTCCTGCAGGAACCACGTGGCCGAATTGAAACGAAAGTCCTTCGAGGTCAGGGCGCCCACCGGACACAGGTCCACGGTGTTGATCGAGTACGGGCTCGTCACTTCCTGGCCGGGAAACGTGGTGATGAATGCCTCGTGGCCGCGTCCGGCGATGTAGAGCTGCTCGTCGTGCGCGACATCGCGCAGGAAGCGCACGCAGCGGTCGCACAACACGCAGCGCTCCTGGTCGAGGATCAGCGTGGGACCGATGTCCTTCGCCTTTTCCTTGCGGAAGCGCGTGAAGTCCTGACGTCCCGGCTGCAGGTCGTGCTCCATGTAATAGTTCTGGAGGGAGCACTCGCCCGCCTTGTCGCAGATGGGACAATCGAGCGGATGATTGAGCAGCAGCATTTCTTCCACCGACGCCCGCGCCCGTTTCGCCGCGTCCGTGTCGGTGAGCACCTCCATGCCTTCGGCGACCGTGGTCTTGCACGAAATGCCGAGCTTGTTGCCGCGCGGTCCGACGAAGTCGACCTGGCACATGCGGCAGTTGCCGTCGGGGCCGAGGCCGGGGTGGTAACAGAAATGCGGAATGTCGATGCCGTTGTCGCGGCACACGTCGATCACCAGCGCGCCGTCGGCGCACTGGATCTTCTTTCCGTTGATGACGACGTTCACGCTCATTTATAGAGCCCTCGACTCCAGGTTGACGCCACCGGGGTGCAGATGACGTTCCGGCGCATGCGCGCTGGCGATCATCGCCTCGAATTCGGGACGGAACTTCTTGATGTAGCTCGCCGCCGGAATCGCCGCGGAGTCGGCGAGCACACACACGGTGCGACCGAGCATGTCGGGACAGATCGACAACATCAGGTCGATGTCCTCGGGGCGGCCCTTGCCGTCACAGATGCGGTGCACGATTTCGTAGAGCCAGTAGGTTCCTTCGCGGCACGGCGGGCACTGCCCGCACGACTCGTGCGCGTAGAAGCGCAGCACCACTTCGAGCGCCTTCACGATGCTGGTGTCCTCGTCGAGCACCATGATGGCACCCGAGCCCACCATCGCGCCCGTGGCCGCGATCGACTCGTAGTCGAGCTTCACGTTGCGCGCCTCGTCGGCGGTGAGAATCGCGGACGACGACCCGCCGGGAATGACTGCCTTCAGGCGTTTGCCGCCTTTGACACCGCCCGTCGACTGCTCGATGAACTCCCACAGATTCACGCCGAAAGCGCCTTCGTAAACGCCCGGGCGCTCCACCATGCCCGAGATCGAGAACAGCATCGTGCCTTTGCTCTTCTCGGTGCCGATGGCGGCATACGCATCCGCGCCGTGATTCATGATCCACGACAGGGCGGAGATGGTCTCGACATTGTTGACGACGGTGGGACAACCGAACACGCCCACGATGGCGGGAAACGGCGGCTTGGGACGCGGCTGGCCCTTCTTGCCTTCCAGGGATTCGATGAGCCCGGTTTCGTCACCGCAGATGTACGCGCCCGCGCCGCGATGGATGACGATCTCGAGGTTCATGCCGGAGCCCTTGATGTTCTTGCCGACGTAGCCTTGCGCGTACGCTTCCTCGAGCGCCGCGTGGAGGCGCACCAACGGAAAGTCGTACTCGCCGCGAATGTAGATGTAGGCGGTCTGGATGCCGACCGCGTAGCAGCAGATGATGATGCCCTCGATCAGCGCGTGCGGGTCGCGCTCGAGGATCAGACGATCCTTGAACGTCCCCGGCTCGCCTTCGTCGGCGTTCACGCACAGGTACTTGGGCTTGTCGATGGTCTTGGGAATGAAGCTCCACTTCATCCCGGTCGGAAATCCCGCGCCGCCGCGGCCGCGCAGCCCCGACTTCTTCACTTCCTCGATGACCTCGTCGGGCTTCATCGCGAAGAGCTTCTTCAGCGAGCCGTAGCCGCCGTTCTTCGCATAGACGGCGAAGGTGTGGTTGTCCTTCACGTCGAAGCGTTCGCTGATGATTTTCGGCGCCATGTAGTTCCGTTTAGCCGCGGTTGAAATCTTCGCTCGACGGATCGCGGCCTTCGCGGCACGCGTCGATGATCCGCTCGAGTTTCTCGACCGTGAGATTTTCCCAGTAGCGATTGTTCATGCGCATCATGGGCGCGGTTCCGCATGAGCCCAGGCACTCGACGAGCTCGAAGCTGAACTTGCCGTCGGGCGTCTTCTCGCCCGGGCCGATGCCGAGCTTGCGTTCGATGGTGCCCTGCAGGTCATCGCAGCCGCGCAGGTTGCACGAGAGCGTGCGGCACAGCTGGATGTCGTGCTTCCCCACCGGCTCGGTCTTGAACATGGTGTAGAACTCGACCACCGCGAACACGCTGACCGGCGACTGTTCGAGCCGCTTCGCCACGTATTCCATCGCTTCGACGGTGAGATGGCCGTGCTGTTCCTGCGCGAGCCACAACGCGGGCAGCACCACGGCGCGCTGGGTCGGGTACCGCGTCAGGAGCTTCTGGAACGCGGTTTCGTTCTTCGCGTCGAACGCGAAGGGCTGGCCGGTCGCGGTGAGTGCGTGGGCGCGATGCGACATCAGCGATCCAGCTCTCCCGCCACCACATTGAGGCCGCCCAGGATCGCCACCAGGTCCGCCACCATGCCGCCCTCGAGCAGGAACTTGAGCGTGTTCATCGTATAGAAGCAGGGCGGGCGCACCTTGATGCGGTACGGATGCCCGCCGCCGTCGGAAATAATGTAGAAGCCGAGCTCGCCGTTGGGCGTTTCGGTGGCGTCGTAGATACGACCCGCCGGCGGCTGCACGCCGTCGATGATCAGCTTGAAGTGGTTGATGAGCGACTCCATCGACGTGTGCACCTTCTCCTTGGGCGGGAGCATCACGCGCTTGTCGTCGATGTTGATCGGGCCGTCGGGCACACGATCGATGGCCTGGTGAATGATCTTCAGGCTCTCTTCCATTTCGGCGATACGGACCATGAGTCTGTCGAACGCGTCGCCGTTGGCTCCGACAGGAATGTCGAAATCGAACTGCTCGTATCCGTAGTACGGACTGACCTTGCGCAGGTCGAAGTCGGCGCCCGTCGAGCGCAGGCACGGGCCCGTCCACCCGAAGGAGATGGCGTCCTCGGCACTGATGATTCCCACGCCGCGCGTGCGATCCTGGAAGATGCGGTTCTTCTCCACCAGGCCGCGCACGTCGGCGATGGCGTGCGGAATCTCTTTGATCGCAGCCTTGACGTTTTCCTTCCAGTCTTTGGGAAGGTCCCACGCCAGACCACCGATGCGCGTGTAGGTGTAGGTGAGACGCGCGCCTGTCAGCGCTTCCAACAGCTCGTTGAGCTTTTCGCGCGCGTTGTAGAAATACCAGAAGTTGGTGAGCGCTCCGATGTCGACGATTGTCGTACCGACGCAGATCGCGTGATCCATGATGCGCTGGATCTCCATGATGATGAGCCGGATCATCTTGGTGCGCTCGGTAATTTCGATGCCAAGCATGCGCTCGACGGCCTTGCAGTACCCCACGTTGTTGGAGAGCCCGCTGCAGTAGTTCAAGCGATCCGTGTACGGGATCACCTGGCCGTACTGTTTGATCTCGACGATCTTCTCGAAGCCGCGGTGCAGATAGCCGACGTCGACGCCCGCCTTCTCGATCAACTCGCCCTCGAGGCGCGCGTAGACGCGGAAGGTGCCGTGGGTGGCCGGGTGCGACGGGCCGATGTTCACGTACATCGGCGACGTGTTGATATCGGGGAGGTCGAGTCCCTCGTCGAAATCGTCACGCTGGGGATCGACATTGTTGTCGAAGTCGGCCGACGAATACGGCGCGCGCGTACCGCTCGCAACGAAGTCCTGGAGATCGATGGGTTTCTTGTCGCTCATCGGCTAGCGGGGCTCGTTCAGTTCCTCGGTGAGGTCGGACGTCGACGTGCACCACTGCCCGCCCATGATGGG
>DATEHD010000276.1:0-3498 GCA_035279765.1 Candidatus Krumholzibacteriia bacterium
ACGGCGGCCGCCTGGTATGCGAGGCCGATATGGCCGCCATCACCTCCGGCATTGCTTACCGCCGCGAAGCCAAAGAGCGCAAACGCACACTGCCCACCGCGGGACTCACGCACACGGCCGGCGCGGACGGCGTGCGGGAAGCGTTGTTGACGCTTCTGGGCTCCATCAACATCAGCGACAAATCCGCGGTCTTCCAGCATTACGACAGTGAAGTCCAGGGTCGCGCGGTGCTGCGTCCCGGCGAAGCCGACGCGTGCGTGGAGATGTTCGTTCCGGGCGCACCGGTGGCGCTGGCCACCTCGATCGGAAGTCATTCGCGGCTGGGTGCCGTGGATCCGTACCTGGGCGGCGCGTGGAGCGTGTTCGAAGCCACGCGCGGAGTCGCGTGCGTCGGCGCCCTTCCGCTCTGCATCACCGACTGTTTGAACTTTGGCGATCCGGAAGACCCGGGTGTGTTTCACGAATTCATCGAAGCCGTGCGCGGCATCGGCGATGCGTGCAAGGCGATGAAGCTCTTCGGCGGCGATGTCGCCCTGCCGGTGATTTCCGGCAACGTGTCGCTCTACAACCAGAGCGGCACCGGGGACGCCATCGCGCCCACGCCCATCGTGGCCTGCGCGGGCCGTCTCGACGACGCGTCGCGCGCGCGCAACTTCGGTCTCAAACAGGTGGGCTCGAAGCTCGTGCTGCTCGGAATTCTCCACGATCACCTGGGCGGCTCGGAGTACGAGCGCCTGTACGGCAGCAGCACGGCGCCGGGCAAACCGCCACGGCCCGACATGGCGTTCGAAGCCAATCTCGTGCGCGTGCTTGTCACAGCATTTGGCCGGCGCCTCGTGCTTTCGGCGCACGACATCGCACTCGGCGGCCTGCTGGTCACGGCGGCCGAAATGGCGATGGCGAGCGCGCCCTTCGATGTCGGTCTCAAACTCTCGCTCGGCGGTGTCACCAAAACGAACGCGTGCTTCGCCGAGATGGGCGGCGTGCTTGTGGAAGTGAGCGACGCATCGTGGAGCGAGCTCGTCACACTGCTCGAGAATCACCACATTCCGTGGACCGAGATCGGCGCCACGCAGGAGCGCGCAACCCTCGACGTCGATCTCGCGTATGGTTCGTTTACCATCGCGTTGCAGGCGCTGCGCGATGCGCACGCGGGTAACGTGGCCCAGGTTCTCTACGGTTAGCACGAGGCTGTCGAAGCGGCAGCGACTGAAATGTCAGAACATCCCGCCATTCAGGTAACCGGCCTGCACAAGGCCTTCGGCCCCAAGGTCGCCGTGGCCGGCATCGATCTGCGCGTCGACGAAGGTGAGTTCTTCGGATTCCTCGGTCCCAACGGCGCGGGCAAATCCACAACCATCAACATGCTTGTCGGTCTCTTGCGTCCCGACGGCGGGAGCGCCTTCATCCACGGCATCGACGTGTGGAAACAGCCGCTGGAAGCGAAACAACTGCGCGGCGTCGTGCCCGAGGGACTCGCACTCTTCCAGCGCCTCACCGGTCGCGAATATGTGCGTTTCGTCGCCACCATCTACGGACTCGCTGCCGACGAAGCGGCCAGGCGCACCGATGACCTGATGCAGCTCCTCGACATGAGCGACGACGCCGACAGGATGATCGTCGATTACTCGCACGGCATGCAGAAGAAGACCGCGCTCGCGGCTGCCGTCGTGCACGCGCCGCGCGTGCTCTTTCTCGACGAGCCCTTCGAAGGCATCGATGCGGTGGCGCGCCGCTCCATTCACGATGTGCTGCAGCGGCTGCGCGCGCGCGGCACCACCATCTTTTTCTCGTCCCACATCCTGGAAGTTGTCGAGCGTCTGTGCACGCGCATGGCCGTCATCTCCGAAGGGAAGATCGTCGCTGCGGGGACGATGGACGAGCTGCGCAGCCAGGAGAAGGCCGGCACCAACGCCACGCTCGAAGACGTGTTCCTGCGCGCCGTCGGCGCCGAGGGACAACACAAGGACGCGCTGACATGGTTGGATTGAGCGCGCTGGAAAGCGCGCAGCTGCGCGCTCTCTTGCAGATCCGCAAGTGGATCTCATTCCGTCGCTTCAAGGGCCGCCCGCAGGAGGCTATCCTCACCGGCGTCTTCCTCATCTTTGCCCTGCCGATGCCGATCATGCTGGCGGTCTTCAGCAATGTGGGGTACCGCAAGCTGGCGGCGCCGTGGAACGTCGAGATCCTGGGTGGTGTGCTGGTGCTCCTGTGGGTGGCGTGGTTGCTGGCACCCGTCGTAGGTGCGCAACTCAACGAAGCCCCCGACATGTCGCGCTTTCTGGCGCTCCCCATCCGGCGCCGCGTGATGATCATCGCCACCTTCGCGGGCTCGGTGTTCGACTATTCGACATGGTTCACGCTTCCGTTTCTGGTGGCGATTCTGTTTGGCGGCTGGGGAGCGGCGGGAACCATCGTGGCATTGTTCGCCGTGCTTGTCGCCACGCTGCACTTCATCGCCGCCGGGCAGCTTGTCACCACCATTACCAGCGGCATCGTGCGCAGCCGCCGCTTTCGCGACCTCGTCACCGTCGTCGGCAGCCTGATGGTGCTCACGTACTGGTGGTTCCGCATGCGGGCCCTCCGGTCGGAACCGAACGCCGGCGACTATTTCAAGCGCATGGCGGAGAATAACGTTCATCCCATGTCTGTCCTGCAGTGGACGCCGCCGGGAGCGTGCGCACGCGCCATCGAGCGCGCGTCGAGCGGACACGTGGGAGAATCGCTCGTCTGGCTGGGCGCGTCAGCGCTGACGCTTGTCGCCGTTGCCGCGGTGTGGTGGCGGGCCCAGGAGCGTGTGGCCACGCAGGGCGAGTTCATCTTCGGCGCGCCGGCGCGTCACGCGCGCAAAGAGCCGCGTGTGGCGAGCCGTGAACCGCGCGGTCGCATTCCGTTTTTGCGTCCGGCGGTGGTCGCGATCGCCGCGCTGGACCTGCGCCAGATGTGGCGCAACCCGCGCCGGCGCATGCAGACCATCCAGGGCCTGATGATGCCGATCTTCCTCGCGGTGCTCTGGTTCGGCCGCGCGCGCCTGGGCGGGCCGATTCTCGCGCTCACCCCGGGAATTTTCGTAACCTTCGTGTCGTTGTTCACCTTCCAGAATGTGCTGGCGACGGACGGACTTGCCGTGGCCACGGTGTTCATGTCGCCGCTCGATCGTCGCGATGTGTTTCGCGGCAAGGTGCTCGCCTTCGCGGCCATTGCCGCCGTTCCGGTCTTGTTGCTGTGCGCGCTGGCGATGCTGCGCGTCTCGGTGACGCTCGGAATTGCCGCTGCGTTTCTCGCCGCCGCAACGTTCCTGATCGTCGCCGCGATTTCCTCGGCCGTGTCCGCGCGCTTTGCAATTCCGGTCCCGGAAGACCGGCGCACAGGACCGCTTCGCACGGCCTCGGCGGCGGGCTGGGCCATCTCGCTTCTGCAGCCCACGGTGATCGCGTTCCTGCTCGCGCCGTTCTGGATTCCGGCCGCGATCGGCATCGTGAAGGACCGGCCCGGACT
>DATEHD010000277.1:0-5730 GCA_035279765.1 Candidatus Krumholzibacteriia bacterium
GGTGGCGGACCTCGAGGCGGCCGTCGCCGTGTTCGAGAACGTGCTGGGCGCGAAGGTGAAACACCGCGAGGACGTCGCGAGCTTCAAGGTGAAGATCGCCACGCTTTCCACCGGCGGCACCGACATCGAGCTCATTCAGGCCACGAGCGACGCCTCCCCCGTGGCCAAGTTCATGGCCGAGCGCGGCGCCGGCCTCCACCACGTGGCGTTCGCCGTGCCCGATATCGAGAAAGCGTTGGGCGCGCTGCGTGAGCAGGGTGTGCAGCTGATCGACGAGGCGCCCCGCCCCGGCAAGGAAGGCTCCCGCGTGGCCTTCATCCACCCCAAAGCGACCAACCGCGTGTTGTGTGAGCTGGTGCAGAACAAGAAGCGCTAAAAAAAAGGGCCACTTCCCTGCGGAAATGGCCCTCAAAAAAATCTCTGCCTGCCGGCTAGCGGCGATAAAGCGCCTTCAGCTGGCCCAGTGTCGTCTGCGCCGTCTTGACCGGATTTACCGATTCGAGCACCAGCACGGCGTCCTCGAAATCATCATCCGTGACACCCGGAGCCAGGTCCTCGAAACACAGCCACCAATCGCCTGAGTTTAGACCCGTGCCCGCGTACGTCACCATCTGTGCCTTCGCACCGGCGTTGCGTCCATCCTGCGAATAGAACAGGCCACCCGGGCCTTGCAGGTAGAAGCCGAACGAGTTGCGATGCACCCCGGGATACGAGGTCTGCGTGATGACATTGCTGTTCTCGTCGAACAGAGTCACGATGAGAAACCCGCTGGATGGAAAGCTGATGAGTGCGTGCCAGCCCGGCGACGCGCTTCCCGGAAAGATCTGAAAGAGAGTCGGCGCGGCTTCGTCCGAGTTGTATACGCCGACATTGTTCGAGTTTGCATAACCCGCATACTCGATCATCAGCGTGAATACGGAATTGCCCGAAGCCGTCGTTGACCACACCTGGGCGTCCACCTGGTCGGTGTTGACGTTGATGGACTCACCCTGGGAATTGAGATATCCCTGAAGACTTCCGCCCTGCACTACCACCTGCGGAACGCGCAGGCTGAATGCGCTCGCGGCGGCACACATCCCCGCCACCAGCAGCATGGCTGCAGAAACCACATAAATGCCCTTAGCGCGACGGTTCACGAAACCGCCTCCTTGCCGTTCAATGATGCAATGCATCGGTCCACTCCGGCTATTTTACCATAGCCCGGCGGCTGGCATCCAGAGGTCATATGGGGGTGTTTGGGGTAAAAAAAGGTGAGGCGGCTCTCGTTATTCACAAGTTCCGCCTCGTGAGCCCTGCCTCAAATTTCTTTGTGACTTGACTCGATCATAGTATGGCAGGAACGGAGGCTGAGATCTGTACAGCAATCTGCTGATTCCGCCCCGCTTACGGCCTGACTACTTCTGATAGTCGTAGAAACCGCGCCCGCTCTTCCGTCCCAGGCGCCCCGCGGCGACCATCTTCTTCAAGAGCGGGCACGGACGGTACTTGGAATCGCCCAGGTCGCGGTGCAGCACCTCCATGATGCTGAGACACACGTCGAGGCCGATGAGATCGGCCAGCGTCAGCGGTCCCATCGGGTGCGCCATGCCGAGCTTCATCACATCGTCGATGGCTTCCCGGGTGGCCACACCTTCCATGAGCGTGTAGACCGCCTCGTTGATCATGGGCATCAGGATACGGTTCGACACGAAGCCCGGAAAATCGTTCACCTCGACGGCGGTCTTCCCCAGTGTCTTGCACGTGTCCATGATCGTGCGCGTGGTCTCGTCGTCGGTGTCGAGACCGCGGATCACTTCGACAAGCTTCATCACCGGCACCGGATTCATGAAGTGCATGCCGATGAAACGCTGCGGCCTGCGGAGCGCGGCGCCCAGCGTGGTGATGGAGATGGACGACGTGTTGCTGGCCAGGATGGCGTTCTCGCCCGCGTGCGACGCCACTTCCTTCAGCACCGACGTCTTGAGCTCGACGTTCTCGTTGATGGCTTCGACGACCAGGTCGCTCCCGCTCACAGCGTCGAGGCCGACATCGGTACGCACGCGCCCGGCGATATCTTTCTTCTCCGCCTCGGTGATGATTTCCTTCTTCACCATGCGGTCGAGGCTGGTGTTGATCGTGGCCAGCCCCTTGCGCGCGAACTCCTCTTTCACATCGATGAGCTTCACGGCCAGGCCGGCGTGCGCGCACACCTGCGCGATGCCGGCACCCATGGTGCCGGCGCCGATCACGGAGACACGGGAGATGGACATGGAATTCCCTTTCGGAGAGTGCGGTCTTACGGAATGGACACGCTGAGCGCGACGGCGTTGCCGCCGCCCAGGCACAGGGACGCGAGTCCGCGCTGCTTGCCGCGCGCGCGCAGTGCGTGAATCAGCGTGACCAGAACGCGCGCGCCGGAGGCGCCGATGGGGTGGCCGAGGGCCACCGCGCCGCCGTTCACGTTGAGGCGCGCCGGATCCAGCTTGAGCTCGTTGGTGAGCGCCACGCCCTGCGCGGAGAACGCTTCGTTGAGCTCGATCAGGTCGTAGTCGTCGATCCTGGTCTTGCTCTTCGCGAGCAGATTCTCGATGGCCTTGAGCGGCGCCATCATGACCCACTGCGGTTCCATGCCGCCGGTGGCGTAGAAATCAATCACGGCGAGAATCGGATATCCGCGCTCTTTGGCGCGCGACTCCGACATGACGAGCAGCACCGCGGCGCCGTCATTGATGGTGCTGGCGTTGCCGGCCGTGACGGAGCCGGCCTTGTCGAACACGGGTCTGAGCTTCCCGAGCTTCTCGACCGACGCATCTCCGCGCGGGCCTTCGTCCGCGGCAATCACCTGCGGATCGCCTTTGGCCTGGGGAATGGTGACGGGCACGATCTCGGCCTTGAAGGCGCCATTCTGCTGCGCGGCGACCGCCTTGCGATGGCTCTCCACCGCGAACTGGTCCTGGGCTTCGCGCGACACCTTGTACTTGGTCGCGACGAGCTCCGCGGTATTGCCCATGTGGTAGTCGTTGTAGCAATCCCACAGACCGTCGTTGATCATGCAATCGACGAGCTTGCCGTGGCCGAGGCGCTGCCCCGCGCGCGCGTCGGGAAGCAGATACGGCGCGAGACTCATGTTCTCCATGCCGCCGGCGAGAATTGTGTGCGCATCGCCGAGCTTGATGGCCTGCGCGGCAAGCATCACCGATTTCAAACCGGAGCCGCACACCTTGTTGATCGTCACGGCGCCCACGCTGGGGTGCACGCCGCCGAAGATGAGCGCCTGGCGCGCGGGGGCCTGCCCCACGCCGGCCTGCAGCACATTACCCAGGATCACTTCGTCGACAGTTTCCGGGTCGAGCTTCATGCGCGCCATGGTTTCCTTGATCACGCCCGCGGCCAGCTTGGGCGCGGGAATGGTGGAAAGGCCGCCCATGAAGCGGCCAATCGGAGTGCGGAGTGCCGAAACGATGACTGCTTTTTCCATGTCGGAATCTTCCTTCAAGCTAATTAGAGAATGAGAACTCGACCGGCTGGTTCGAGCGGGACACGCGCTACGCGCGTGTCTACTCGCCGCTCAAGACGCTGCGCGCAATGATCACGCGCTGGATTTCGCTGGTGCCTTCGCCGATTTCACCCAGCTTGGCGTCGCGGTACATGCGCTCGACCTGGTATTCACGGCAGTAGCCATAGCCGCCGTGCATCTGGATGGCCTGCGTGGTGACGCGCATCGACATCTCGGATGCGAACAGCTTGGCCATGGAGGCGTAGCGCGCAAAGTCCTCGCCCGCGTCCTTGCGGCGCGCGGCATCGTGCACGAGCAGGCGCGCGGCGTGGATCTCGGTGGCCATATCCGCGACTTTCATCTGGTTAATCTGGAAATCAATGATGGGCTTGTCAAATTGACGGCGGTCCTTGCCGAACTTGATGGCCGCTTCCATGGCCCCCTGGGCGAGCCCGAGGGAGAAGGCACCGATGGAGATGCGACCGCCTTCAAGCGTCTTCATGAAGGTCTTGAAGCCGCCGCCTTCGGTGCCGAGCAGGTTCTCTTTCGGCACTTCGCAGTTGTCGAACACGATCTCGAAGGTACCCGACGCGCGCAGCCCCAGCTTCTTCTCCTTGGAGCCGATCACGAAGCCCGGGAAATCATTCTCTATAATGAAGGCGCTGATGCCCTTGGGGCCGGCCGTCGGATCCGTGACGGCAGTGGCCACGAGATAGCGCGCCCAGCCGCCGTTGGTGACGAAGATCTTGGTGCCATTCAGGATGTACTTGTCACCCTTGAGCACCGCGGTGGTCTTGGTGTTCGACGCATCGCTTCCGGCTTGCGGCTCGGTGAGGCAGAACGCCCCGATGGCTTCGCCGGTCGCCAGTTCGGGGAGATAGCGCTTCTTCTGCTTCTCGGTCCCCATCATCGTAATGGGACCGCAGGCGAGCGAGTTGTGCGCGGCGACGCCGAGTGCCGTCGAGCCATCCACGCGCGCGAGCTCTTCGATCACGATGGCGTACGACACCACGTCGGTGCCGGTGCCGCCGTATTCGGCCGGGATGATGAGCCCCATGAAACCCAGCTCGCCCATTTTCGCGAACAATTCCACCTGGTACTCGGAGGTCTCGTCCATCTTCATCGCGATGGGCGCGAGCTCGCTTTCCGCGAAGCGGCGCGCGGTTTCCTTGATCATCTGCTGCTCGTCGGTGAGTGCGGTCGGATTCATATCACTCCATCAGCGTCCGGGAAAAAGTCCTTCGATGAATGTCACGACGTCCTTCGTGCTGGTGCCGGGTCCGAAGATGCCGGCCACACCGGGCAATCGCTTGAGCTCGGCGGCGTCGTTGTCGGGAATGATGCCGCCCGCAATGAGCTTCACATCGGCCAGGCCCGTTGTGTTCATGAGCTCGCGAATGCGCGGGATCAGCGTCATGTGCGCGCCCGAGAGCACGCTCACGGACACGAGGTCGACGTCTTCCTGCACGGCCGCCTCGATGATCATCTCGGGCGTCTGGTGCAGGCCTGTGTAGACCACTTCCATACCGGCGTCGCGCAGCGCGTTGGCAATCACCTTGGCGCCGCGGTCGTGGCCGTCCAAGCCCGGCTTGGCAATGAGCACCTTGAGGGGTCGTTTCATCGGGAAGACCGGGATTCGATGTGCAGGGACTCGGCCAGCTCCCGTGCGGTCCGCCAGGGTGGGAGCGCTCCCGCCGTTACGCGCTCAAACATAGCATCAAAACGCTGGGCCAGCATAGGGCTTTGCCAGACGGCGGAGAGGACGGATTCATGAACGCGCGCCGACAGGCGCGCCCGTAGCGCCTCACGGCGCCGCGTCGCCCGCCGTCCGTCCGCATCGAGATAGCGGTCGTGGTCTGCAAGCGCTTTCGCCAGCGTGTCGACCGAGTCCGTATCCCGCGCACTCGTCATGAGCACGGGTATGCGCCAGGCGTCCGGCTTCTCGCGAATTTTCATGATGGCGTCCAGATCGCCCGCGAGCGACTCCGCGCCACCGCGGTCGGACTTGTTCACGCACGCGATATCCGCCACTTCCAGGAGACCCGATTTGAGGCTCTGCACTTCGTCGCCGGCTTCCGGTGTGAGCACGACGACGACCGTGTCGGCGCTGAAACGAATGCGCGTCTCCACCTGGCTGGCACCCATCGACTCGAGCAGCACGATGTCGCGGCCGAATGCGTCGAGCACGTCGGCAAGCTCGCTGGCGAGCGGGCTCAAACCGCTTTCGCTGCCACGACTGGCGAGTGAGCGCACGA
>DATEHD010000278.1:0-5464 GCA_035279765.1 Candidatus Krumholzibacteriia bacterium
CGGCCAATGTTGTGATTGGTGACAAGGTGTGGAGCGTGAATCCGGGCCAGGTCTTCTACGAAGACGGTGTCCCCATCCACATCACGTCGAATTTCCTCGCCGAGGGCAACAACACGATTCTCCTCCAGGTTCCGGGTGATCTCAATACGAAGGACAAGATGCGCTTCGCGTGGTACGCGGTGTGGTACGAGCGCCGCATGGCGGCGAACGGCGATGCCGTGATGTTCTCGACACCCGACTCCACCGGCGCGCTGAGTGTGCGCGCGCGGCGCTTCTCGCTCTCGGGCACCATCTATGCTTTCGATGTCACCGACATGTGGAACCCGCTGCGCCTGACCGGGGCCGAAGTGGCAACGGCGGGGAGCGAGCGCACCGTCCGCCTGGGAGTGAATCTCACCGGCAGCCACCGCCAGCTCTGGGTGGGCACGCCGAACGGTTTCAAGAAGCCGCAGGTGGCGCGCTATGCGCCCGTCGATCTGCGCAATGATACGACCGGTCCCAACATGGTGATCATCACCTATCGCGACATGCGCACCGCGGCCGAGCGCCTGCGCACGTTCCGCGCGTCGCACCTGCCGCTGTATGCCAGTCCGTCGGTGAAAGTGGTGAGCACCGACGAGGTATTCGACAACTTCTCGGGCGGCATGGCCGATCCGATGGCAATCCGCAATTACGTGAAGTATCTCTACGACAACTATACCGACGCCAGGGGGAATCACCGGCTGGCGTACGTGCTCCTGCTCGGCGACGCCACCGAGGATTTCTTCAACCACGCCAGCACGCAGTCGGACTTCGTGCCGTCGAACCTGTATTTCACGACGCAGACGCTCTTCGCATTCTCCACCGATGAGTGGTATTCGCACCTCGATCCCGAGGACCAGATGCCCGGCCATGCCGTGGACGACGTGGCGGTCGGGCGCCTGCCTGCGGCATCGAGCGACGAAGCGTCCTTCCTCGTCGACAAATTGATCGGCTACGAATCCCAGGCGCCGCTGGATGACTGGAAACATCGCATCATTCTTCTGGCCGACGACGAGCACTCCTCGTTTCAAGGAGCGTGCGAAACGCAGTGGACCGCGGAGTCGGAGATCATCACGCGCTTCCATGCTCCGGATTTCGTCGATGTGCAGAAGATCTATCTCACCGAGTATCCGCTGGTCGCCAACGTCAAGCCGGCGTCCCGGCTGGCATTTCTCGACGCGTGGAATGCGGGAGCGCTGCTCATCAATTACATCGGCCATGGCAGCTCGGTGCAGATGGCGGACGAGCAGGTTTTTCTCGCGTCGGACGTGAGCCAGCTCGTCAACGGCGAGCGGCTTCCCATGTTGACGGCGTTCAGTTGCACCATCGGCGACTTCGCCAATGCGGCGGGGAAGAGTCTCTCGGAAAAACTCCTCCTGCGTGAAGGCGGCGGCGCCATTGCCACCATCACGGCCGCGCGCGAGACGTACCCGGGTCCCAACGAGCGCGTGTGCTTCTCACTTTTCGATAACCTGTTTCCCGACCGGCTCGGACATCCCGCGACGCCGGCGGGAGTCGCGCTCATGCATGCGAAGCTGTTCGGACAGGTGGACACCAACTGGCAGATCTTCCAGGAGGAAAATTCCTGGAAGTACAACCTGATGGGTGACCCCGCGTTCCAGCCCGCCATTCCGGACGACGAGATTCACTGGAGCATCGCCAATCCGGACACGATGGTGGCGGGGCTGCGTCACACGCTGCACGGAACCGTGCGCAAGAACGGCGCCGTCGACACGGCCTTCAACGGGCCGGTGAAAGTCACCGTGCGCGAGCCGCAAATCCGCCGCGACTACGTTCCCGATTGCGGGGGCCTGCTGCAATACAACCTGCAGGGCGGGCCCATCTACCTGGGCACCGTCGACGCGAAGAACGGCCAGTTCGCCGTCAATTTCCGGGTGCCGCGTTTCGCTTCCACGGGAACGCTCGCGTATGCGGGTTCGTTCGCGCACAACGGCAACAGCGACGCAGCCAACGCCGTGGACAGCGTGCTCGTGGTGGTTCCCCCCACGCTGGCCGATTCGCTGGCGCTTCGTCCCGTCGATGGCCCGCCGCGCGTCGACCTCGGCTTCAAGAGCGGACTCAAGGTGGTAAAGCCCGGCGACACCGTGCGCGCGCGCGTTCGCGACGCCGACGGCATCAACATCCTCAACACGACCAACGAGGGACGCCAGGCCATCCTGATCGACAAATTGCCCGTGCCCATCAACGTGAACGATTTCTTCTCGTATGATCACGGCGGCACCGACACGTCGGGTGTGTTGCTCTATCCGCTGCCCGACCTGAACGTGGGGCATCACCGTCTCGTCTACAAGGTGAGCGACAGCTTCGGATTCACGACGCTCGACACGCTGCAGTTCGATGTCACCGACGCAGCGAACTATTACGCCGAGGCGCCGTTCAATTATCCGAACCCCTTCAAGGATTCGACGAAGTTCCTGTTCCGCATCTCGAATCGCGCGTCGATCAAGCTCGAGATCTACACGGTCTCGGGCAAGTTCGTCCGGCGCATCGAGGAAACCCACGAGGGTGGCGAGGCATGGATCGAATGGGATGGCCGCAATAACGCCGCTGGCGACGTGGCCAACGGCAGTTATCTTTATGTGGCTACGATTGATTTTCTCGGAGTGGATCGGCCCCCTGTGGTGTTGCGCGGACGGCTGTCACGGATCCGGTAGCGACGCGCCTTGACCGGCTTTGGAAAGCCGGGGTACTATCAGTGGTTCTAGGAGGCAACATGCTGTTTCGGAGATTGGTTTCAGGCGCGCTCCTTGTCACGGGGGTGCTGGTATACAGCTCACAGGCGTTGGCGGTCGCCGAGTCGGCGGCTCCCTCGCTGACCATTCCCCCTGGCGCGAGGGCCAACGGCATGGGTGAGGCCTACGTCGCCGTCGCGGACGACGCCACCGCCGCGTGGTGGAACGTCGGCGGTATGGCGTTCATGAAGAATCGCAACCTGTCGTTCATGTACAGCCCGCTGGTCCCGGACCTGGCGAGCGACGTGAACTATCAGTTCCTCGGGTACACGAGCCCGGCCGGCAAGAGCGGCGTGTGGGGCTTGCATCTCATTTATTTGAGCTACGGCAAGAGCATCGCCACCGACACGGAAGGGAACACGCTACGCGAGTTCACCAGCTGGGAAGGCGGGCTCGCCGCTTCCTACGGTCTGACGCTGGGTGAGAACGTTGGCGTGGGTATTTCGCTCAAGTACATCCGCGTCGCGCTGGCGCCCGCGGATGTGACCCAGGACAACGTCGAAGGCTCGGGTTCGAGCTTCGCCGTCGACGTCGGCTCGATGTGGAAGCTGCCCAAGCAGCACGTGAACGTGGGTCTCTCGGTGGTCAACATGGGCCCCGACATTGCGTTCATCGACCGCGAGCAGAGCGATCCGCTTCCGTTCACGGCGCGCTTCGGCATCGGCTACACGCCGCTGCACGACGACGTGAGCAACCTGCTCGTCACGGCCGACATCGAACAGAGCCTGGTGTGGCTCATCGCCGGCAACAACCCGGACGGATCGAGTCCGCAGCGCCGCAGCGAGATCTGGCACGCGGGTGCCGAGTATCGCTACGTGAACCTGCTGGCGGGTCGCGTGGGCTACGTGTACGACAAAGATGGCGACTTCAATGCAGCGACGTACGGCCTGGGCTTCATCTATAAAGACAAGCTCTCGCTGGACTATGCCAACGTGCCCCAGGCGAAGGACCTGGAGCGCGTGCACCGCTGGTCCATCACATTTACGTTCTAGTCCCTTGTCCGGTAACGCCGGCATATATGTCGGTGTTACCGGACCCTTTTCCCCCCTGCGACATGAACCGCGTCGCCGCCACGGTGCGGCGGCGTTCCCGGAGGCCCGGATGATGCGAATTTTCTTCGGAAGAGTCGCGCCGCTCGCGATGTGTCTCGGCCTCGCTGCGACTGCTTCCGCGTTGGCGGCGGATTCGTTCTCACCGTCGCTCGAGGCGTACGAATCGTCAACCCAGGCCGCGGGCTCCATGGCGGTGCCCGAGGCGCCCGTGCATTTCGCGGGGACGTTCGCTCTCGACGACGCCGATGCGACTGCCGCGCCCACGGCGCAGAGCTACTGGCCGCTTCTGTATTCCACCCTGATCCCGGGCCTGGGCGAGCTCACCATGGGCTACGAGAAGCGCGGCATCGCGCTCATGGCGGCCGAAGTGGTGGCGTGGACGGGCTACTACAAGAATCACAGCGACGGCATGCAGGAACGCACGGATTACGAGCACTACGCCGACCTGCACTGGGCCGAGTCGCGCTGGATCGACAACTTTCCCAACCTGTGCAACAACCCGCAGACCGTGCAGGACATCGAGGAATGCGGACAGGCGTCATCGGGCAGCGGGGCGTGGCCCGGTTACATCCCGTATATCCCGAAGGATGTCGACAAGCAGCACTACTACGAAAACCTCGGCAAGTACGACTGGTACATCTCGGGCTGGGACGACTGGGATCCCAACGCCAACCCCTACGCGCACCAGACCGATAATCGCACGACGTATCGATCCATGCGCCGGGACAGCAACCAATCGCTCGACCACGCCGATAACTTCCTGTGGCTCAGTGTGGCAGCGCGCGCGTTCTCGATCGCGGAGACGGCGATCATCATCCACGGCAAGCGCAACGACGCGGACGGTGGTGGTGGGGGCGGCACACCCATTTCACTGCGCGCGCGTCCGCGTGGAAATTCCGGCGGCGAGGTCGCGCTGGAGGTCAAGTTTTGATAAGCACGCTATTGTGTCTTGCTCTCACGCTGCAGACCACCGTCGCCGGTGACGCGCGGCCGCTTCGCGACATGCTGCCAGTCACGACCAGTGCGGCCGCGAACGAAGTGGCGTGGAGCGCTGAAGCGGGCGCTGGAGAAACTGAGGGCGCTCCGATCTCGCCGACCAAAGCGGCACTCTACTCACTATTGCTCCCGGGCCTCGGCGACTACCAACTGGGCAACAAGGGACGCGCCACGGCGTTCTTCGCCGCCGAGGGCGTCATCTGGATTTCGTACGCGACGTTCAAAGTGCAGGGACAGCAGCGCGAAGACGACTACCAGGATCTCGCCGTGCAGTTTGCGGGCGTGTCGCGCACCGGCCACTCCGACGATTTCTACGCCAAGGTGCGCGAGTTCGACGACTCCGACCAGTACGAGACCGATGTCAAGAACACGGGGCGCCAGGATATCTTCACCGAGACGGGATCGCTCGAGAGCATCAATGCCGACGCGCTGGAGAATTATTTCGTCGCGCACCGCGTGTCGGACTACGAGCCGTGGAAGTGGGCGTCGCTCGACAGGCGTCTGCAGTATTCCGAGGTGCGCTCATCGAGCAAGACGTCGTACCGGCGTGCCGATTACATGCTCGCGGCCGCCGTGGCCAACCGCCTGGTGAGCGCGTTCGTGGCATTTACCGCGGCGCGCAACGTGCAGCCGCAGAGTGTG
>DATEHD010000279.1:0-6930 GCA_035279765.1 Candidatus Krumholzibacteriia bacterium
TCCGCGCACGAGCGCTTTGTAGTACCCGCACACCGCATCGGCGGCATAGCAGAACGTGCGCATGGGCTTGCCATCGGAGAGCATGACAATATCGCGGCCGGCCATGATGTCGCGCGCGAAATCGGGGATGACGCGGCGGTCGCTGATCTTGAGTCCGGGACCATAATTATTGAAGGGGCGCACCTGGCGCACGGGGACCTCGTAGTGCTTCGCAAACACCACGCACAACGTCTCGCCATAGCGTTTGGACTCGTCGTAGCACGCGCGCGGGCCGGTGCACGACACGTTGCCACGGTAATCCTCCGCGGTGGGAATCATGTCGGGGGCCGGGTCGCCATAGATTTCGCTGCTCGAGTAGAAGATGAAGCCTTTGAACTCGCGGCCGGCATCCCGGCGCGCCCGCGCGTACTCGAGCAGACGGCGCAGCCCGTCGATGTTGGCATCCATGGTCTCGAGCGGTTTCTCGCGGTAGTACTTGGGAGACGCGATGCCCGCGGCGTGGATGATGTACTCGAAATCGGGCATCGGATCCGGCAGCGGATGGCGGATGTCGAAGCGCGTGAGGGTCAGGTCCGTGCGGTCCTTGAGCGCTTCCAGCCATGCCGGAACGCCGCGCACATAGTTGTCGAACACGGTCATCGCGATGCGGTCGCCCGCCCTGGCCCGGTCGTTCCAGTGCAGTACCGACTGCACCATGTAATAGCCGAGAAAGCCGGCTCCGCCCGTCATGAGCACGCGGCGGCCGGCCATGGAGCTGAACTCGTCGCGCAGGTTCTCGCACACGTAGTCCAGGTCGCGGTCGAGTAGAGATCTCAAGGCTTCGATCTGAACGCGGCCGGTGCTACTCATAAACGCGAACCTCCGGGATCGGGACCACAAAACGGCCTCCCCATTCGCGGATGTACGACATCTGCTGCATGATCTCATCCTTGAGATTCCACGGCAAAATAAACACGTAGTCGGGCCGCGTCTCGCGAATGCGCTCGGGCGCGTGAATGGGGATGTGCGTGCCGGGTGTGAATGTGTTCTGCTTGTGCGGGCTGCGATCGACCGTGTAGTCGAGGAAGTCGGTGCGGATGCCGCAGTAGTTGAGCAGCGTGTTGCCCTTCCCCGGTGCCCCGTAGCCGGCGACCGTCTTGCCCGCGCGACGCGCTTCAATCAGAAAAGACAGGATCGCGCGTTTGGTCTCCTTCACCTTCTCGTCGAAGGAGCGGTAGATCGCAGGGCTCGTCACGCCCCACGCCTCCTCGCGGCGCTTGAGATCGAGAACCCGGTCGTGGACCGGAAGCGTGTGCCCGTGATGTCGGCCATAGATGCGCAAGGATCCGCCGTGCGTGGGCAGCTCCTCCACGTCGAAGAGCGTGATACCGTGCGCGGCAAACACCTTCTCCACCGTGGTGAACGAAAAATACGAGAAGTGCTCGTGATAGATGGTATCGAACTGATTCTGTTCGACAAGCTGCATCAGGTGCGGGAACTCCATCGTAATCACACCCGCCGGCTTGAGCATCACGCGCATGCCCTCGACGAAATCGTTCAGATCAGGCACGTGCGCGAGGACGTTGTTGCCGAGGAGCAGATCGGCGAAGCCGTAACGGGCTCCCAGCTCGCGCGCGGTTTCGGTTCCGAAGAATTCGACCACCGAACGCACGCCGATCTTCGTCGCGGCTTCGGCGCAGTTGGCGGCGGGCTCGACGCCCAGCACCGGCACACCGGCAGCGACGAAGTTCTTGAGCAGGTATCCGTCGTTGCTGGCGATCTCGACCACCAGGCTCTTGGCGCCCAGGCCGAGTCGCGCGCGCATCATCTCCGCGTAGTCGCGGGCGTGACGCAGCCACGTGTCCGAGAACGACGAGAAGTACGCGTACTCCTGGGCAAATATCTCTTCCGGGGTCGCGTACTCGCCCAGCTGCACCAGCCAGCATTTCGTGCATACCAGTGCGTGCAGCGGATAGAACGTTTCGGCGTCGTTGAGCTGCGACGGCTTCACGTGCTTCTGGCACAGCGGCGTCATGCCGAGATCGGCGAACGACAGCGTGAGCGCGGCGCCGCAGAACCGGCACGTGAGACCCGCCGTCTCCAGCGGATGCACGACGGCCACGTCGGGGGCGTGGGTGGGTTGCATGGGAATCAAGCCTTCCTTGCCGTGAAAGCGGCGAAGCGCGCGGGGGCATCGCCGCCGAGACGCTCGCACAGGATCTCCGCGATCCGTTCGGTGATTGTATTCCAGTCGTAGGCCCGGGCGACTTCCTGCCGCGCGCGCATGCGCTCGGGTGATCTCTCCCCCGGCGCCAGCGAGGACTCGATGGCCGCGCACCACTCGTCGAGATCCTTTGCAATACGGACCGTCGAAGCGAAGTCACGCAGCGTGCGGATGTCGGATCCCACCACGGGGCGCCCGGTGGCCAGGTACTCGTGCAGCTTGAGCGGAAAGATGTAGCGCGTGTAATCGGTCAGTGCATAGCACAAGAGACACACATCCATGTGACGCACGTAGGCGGGCACGTCTCCGACCGCGCGGTTGCCGAGGTAATGCACGTTGGAGAGCCCGAACAATTCCTGCTTCGCCGCCTCATAGCTTCCCATGTGACCCACCGGTCCGACCAGCACGATCGACCAGTCCGGGCGCCGGCGCGCAATGCCCGTGAGTGTCGCCCAGTCCATCTGCGACTTGATGCGCCCCACGTAGCCGATACGCGGGCGAGGAATTGCGGCCAGATCGGCGGGCTCGGGCACATCGGCGGAAAACGAGGCGTAATCGACGCCGTTGGTGATGTACGCGGTGTGGGGGTTGATGTGGCCCTTCTTTTCGAGGAGTGCGGGCGAATGAACGAACACCTGGTCGACGCGCTCGATGAGCGCACGCTCATCCGCCGGAATCGGCTGCTCGATATCGAGGAACGAATACTCGTCCGCGATGTGATAACAGCTCACGTCGTGCGGCACGAGGTCGAGAGCGCGGCCGAACTTGGGCTGCCACACGTAGGTCACCACGCGACGCGCGCCCGCCTTCTCCAGGAGACGGCGCGAGCGATGGAGACGCGCCTGCTCGGTGGCGCGATCGAGCGCGCGCGGGCGATAAAAACGGGGCAGCCACGACTCGGGCGCATACACGGAAAAGCCCTGCGCCGGTGGCGGCGTGGGATCAGTATGCGTGACCGCCCGGGGCGTACCGCGCCATTCCTGCGGCGGGTTGTGCCACACCACGTTGAAATACCTGGCGAGGCGCGTGAGGATCTGGTGGCGCGAAAGCCACATGCCCCCCCACCGCTCGGGAACCAGCGCGAGCACGCCGATGTCGGCGAGCGCGGGCCCGGCAGCGGTCGAGGGGCGCGGAGATGGTTCTGTCGCGATATCCAGATTCAAACTCGAGCTCCGTTAGTGTGCCGGGCGCGCCGGCGGTGGTGCATGCACCACGCGTCGTTTGAGCGGCCGCATGGCGTAGCGCGCCGCAAACATCAGATCCTCACCCATGCCGCGCGCGTTTCGTCCCAGCCATTCCACCATCACGCCGGCGCAACGTGCGCGATCCGTCGCCGAAATGCGGGCGCGCTCGATGGCCGTCGTGTATCCCATCAACTGCCTCGTGTACGGGAACGAGGGCCGGTCCGCGTGCGACGGATCGAACCAGGCGCTGCGCGTCTGTCGCGAGCGGTACTGCCGCACGGATCGCGCGGAATGCTCGCGACGCACAAAGAGCGGATCCGCAAGCTCCACGATGCGCCCGGCCAGGCCGATCTCCGCGAACATCACGCGGTCGCAATCGGCGTAATCCTGGATAAGCCGCGTCCTGCGCAGCATCTCCGAGCGCGCCACTCCGAATGCGAGCACGCAGGGATACTTGCGCCGCACCAGCGATCGGAATCTCGCGGCGACGTCACGATTGTTGGTGTCCAGTCCCGTCGACCGGACCCCCAGCGTGGCGCCGCTCTCATCGATGTTGCGCATTTGCGTGTACGCGAGCACCACTCCCGGGTCCTCGTCGAGCGTCGCGACACACCGCTCGATGAAGTCGGGCTCGTGCTCGTCGTCGTGCGCGGCCCACTTGAACAGCTCGCTGTGCGAGAGCTCGAACGCGCGGCGAAAATTGGCCGCGGCGCCGAGGTTCTGCTCGTTGCGCCAGTACTGGACACGTCGGTCCTGGCGCGCAAACGACCGGCCGATAGCGCCGGTCCGGTCCGTCGACGCATTGTCGACGATGATCAGCTCAAAATCCCGATAAGTCTGCGCCAGCAACGTGTCGATGGCGCGCTCGAGAAAGCGGTCGCCGTTATAAACCGGCAACCCCACACTCAACCGTGGCGTGCCCGTACTCGCTCAGCTCCCTGAGAGGGTCCGGGTTCCCTCGGTTGCTAATGCACCATCAGCTCATGTATGCACTCGATGTGGAGCATGCACTGCCGGCGCACGGGGCCGCAAGCGAAGCCCGCAGCAAATGACCTAGATTGCGTGCAAACAGCAAGTTACATGCCCAAGCGGGCAGCGTGCACGGGCGGTTACGGAGGGCAAAACGGCCGGGAACGGGTCTAGCAGGCGCCGCGTCCGGTCAGCACGACGAAAACGGTGCGCAGGAGGATCTTGAAGTCCGTCCAGAATCCGAGCGTATGGATGTACTCAAGGTCCAGGTGCAGCTTCTGGCGCAGGCCCTCGTCCGTGTTGGTGTAGCCCAACTCGACCTGCGCAAGACCGGTGATCCCCGGCTTGGTACGAAGCCGAAGATGAAAGTCCGGGAGTTCCTTTTCAATTCGGCCGATAAAGTATGCCCGCTCGGGACGCGGTCCCACAATGCTCATGTCTCCGCGCAGCACATTGATGAACTGCGGCAGCTCATCGATGCGGCTCCGGCGCAGAATACGACCTATCGGGGTGATGCGCGGATCGTTTTCCCGCGCCCACATCGGCGGAGCACCACGTTCCGCATCCATGACCATGGTACGGAACTTATAGATCGTAAAGGGGCGGCCGAAATTGACGAGGACACGGCGATCGCGGCGGCGGCGTTCGGCGTTCAGGTCGCCATTCTCAAGGCGGCGTTCGCCGCGACGGCGGTTGATGCCGATGCGTTCCTGGCGATAGAAAACCGGGCCGGGCGACGTCGCCTTTACCGCGATGGCCGCCAGCACCATTACCGGTGCAAAGATCACGAGACCGAGCATACTGATGGCGACGTCCTTGGCGCGCTTCCATCCCATCCGGCCGCGAAGGTCGAAAGGATGAACGGCGTCACGGCGTCTCACCAGCGGGCGCGGAGCCACCTCGCTGATCAGCCACGGAAAACGAACGTCAGCTCGCCGCACAAATCGATGTCCAAATGTCATCATTCAAATCGCCCTGGGAACAATGTACCGAGTGGCGCGACGAAAGTTGTTCGATGAGATACTGGAATCCGATCGGTCGAACTCAACTAGCGCCGCTGGTGAACTGCTGATCAGCATTTTCGATGCCACCGGCTGAAATTGCCGCGTACTCCTGTGAGGCTGCAGAAGAAACTGACAACTACAATAACTATAGCATATTGAAGCGCTTACTTCGAGTACTGGAAGAGGTCGGAAAATAAGGAGTTTGGAGGCCGGTTTGAGGTCAAGTGCGCATTTCTCCCCAACGCACAACCATGACCTTTGGCTGTAACTCTATGATACGACTGGCGTTGGCCTGAATTACCGGCTTCCGTGTTTCCCTGCGAGGAATCTCCCAGTCGTTACTGATTGTATTCAGGTTTCAGTGCGCGACAATTAGGAAATCGTGACCCTGCGCTCGGTACCTCGCGCGCACCCGGTCGGCGTCTTGGAAGCTCTCAAAGTGACCAAGCACCACGCGAAACCGGGGCCCTTCCGGCTCGACTCCGGCCAGGATGTTCAGATGCTCGAGCGTGCGGGCTTCATCCTCGGCGCTCGCGCGCGTGGCATGCGAGCCGGCAACGAGCAGGTACTCGGTTACCCCCGCCGTCGGCCTGGCATTGGGAAGCGCAGAGGAGGGCGGTATCGCTCGCGTGTCGGGCACCGGCGGTGCGAGATCGCCCACCGGAACGGTGGCCGTGCCCGGCGGGCTGGTGTGCGCGCCGAAGCAGTACGCGAGCGAGAACGTGTGTGAGCTCGAGAAATAGTCCTGCGGCGTGTATGCGTACTCGAGGGCAAATGCGCCGTAACGCATCCCGAGCCCCGCATTGATGGACGTCGCCGCCTGCGTGGCGTCGAGGTTATCGTTGAATCCGCCGCGCAGGGTGAACGCGGGCGTGATGGCGTAGTCCACGCCGAAGCGCACGCGGTTGCCATATGCATCCGACGTCGATGCCTGGATGCCGGCAAAGAACTGCCCCGCCCCCGAATTGAACACGCGCCCCGCACCCGCCATCCATTCCGATGCAATGTCCCACGTCCCCGACGCGAAATTCACCACGCCGCCCGCGTCGCGGACAGCGGCGTGAAAGAGATTGCGGCCGCGCCAGTAGGATGCGCCCGCGTTGAATGCGTAACCGGAGCCGTCACTGCCGGCAAAATGCTCGCGCACATAGGTCATGCCGCCGGCGAGCGACAGGCCCGTCGACGAGAAGTGATGGGCGAGCGCGATATCGAGCGCCAGGTCGTAGTAGCTCTGTTCCCAGACCACGGCGTTGGACGCGTCGTATCCCTGCAGGGCACCCGAGTACAAAATGGTGGTGCCGATGCCGAGCACCGTGTTGCGCGGGCCCAACGGAATCGCCGCGCCGAATGCGTTGAACGATATCTGGTCGAGCCACTGACTCGAAGAGACAAACAGCTCACTGCTTTCGAGCCCGCCCAGAAAAGCCGGATTTGAATACAACAGACTGGCGTCGGGTCGCATGCCCGCCACCGCATCGGGTGACGCCATGAGTCGGGCGCCGACGGGAATCTTGAGGAACGATGCACCACTGGCACCGCCCTGCTGCGCGCGCGCCGGCGCTGCCATCAG
>DATEHD010000280.1:0-7669 GCA_035279765.1 Candidatus Krumholzibacteriia bacterium
CGAGGTTCACGAAGTCCCAGCCGTGAACGTCGTCGATGTAGCCGTTGCCGTCGTCATCCTTGCCGTTGCCGGCGATCTCTCCCGGGTTGGTAAAGATGTTTTGCGCGAGATCCTCGTGGTTCTTGTCGACACCGCTGTCGATCACGCCGACGATCACCGTGGCACCCGGAGTCGTGGTCCATGCTTCGGGCGCGTCGATGTCGGCGTCCGCCTTGCCGGCCGGCTGCCCGGTGTTATAGAGCGACCACTGCTGCGCGAACTGGGGATCGTGCGGGAAAACGGCGCTGGCGTGGATGATGTAGTCGGGCTCCGCAAACTCGACGCGCGGGTCGCGCTGCAGCGCTGCCACGGCGTCGTTCACCGCCGCACCTTTCACATCCCACACTTCCGCGCCAATGCCCGGGAAGCGTGCGTGCACGCCGGCTGCAAACGACGCGCGCAGTGCCGCCGCGTCCGTGGCGTTGGCCGCTGACTTGAGCTTTACGATGACGCGATGGGGAGCGTAGGAACTTGTTGAAGGGACGGGATTGGACGACGGTGGCGACGCCGGCGCGGTCGGGGAAACGTCCGGGAACGCCGCGATCAGCAGACAAGCCGACAAGAGCAAACGTTTCATGTCGACGCCCTGCCTTGGGCAATCACGTGGGAAATGCAAAGTTCCGCCGCTATCGCGGCGGTATTCCGCTGTCGCGCCGTTACAAACGCACGTACTCGAAATCCATGGGGCGTCCGTGAATGCCATGCTGCGGCGGCGCGATCCAGTTGGCGAACTTGCCGCGCTCGGTGACGAGCATCTGCACGCTCTTCACGTAATCGCGATCGGCGCGGGTGGGGAGAAATTCGCTGCGACGCGATTCGAACTCATCCTTCGAGATCATCTGCCCATCGGGATCAAACTGTCCTTTCGAATACGTTCCCACCAGGCGGTGGAAGCGCATCGACGGGAGCTTGATGCGCAGCTTCGAATCCTCATTCTCGAGGATCTTGTTCCAGCGGTCGATGGCGCGGCCGCAATCTTCGATATAGGCGTCGCGCAGGACCGCGTTCATCGCGCGTCTAACCGGTATTTCGTGGTCCATGACCTGCCCGCCGTCCTCGTTGACGATCGCGTACTGGTACGCACCTTCCTTGCCGGTGGCATCCGGGTAGAGCTTGCGGTTGGCCTCGTTGAAGCGGCCCTTCAAGCCGTGCGCGAAATACGCGGCGGCGTTGCTCGAGTCCTCGTTGCCGAACAAATCGAGCGACACCGAGTACCAGTAGTTGATGTAGCGCTGGATGATGTCGAGCGGAATGCCGCCATGCGGGCGTACGTCCTCGCTCTCGTTCTCGCGCATGAGCTGCGCCGTGCGGCGGATGGTGCGCGCCAGTCCCGTCTCACCCACGAACAGGTGGTGTGCTTCTTCGGTAAGCATGAAGCGCGTGGTGCGTGAGAGCGGCGTGAACGCACTCTCGGCCAGGGAACCCAGCTGGTACTTGCCGTCGCGGTCGGTGTACGTCGCGAAGCAGAAGAAGTCGAGCCAGTCGTCGATGGGATCGTTGAATGTCGAGAGCAGGCGCGGTGAATCGGCGTCGCCGGAGCGGCGCTCGAGCATGTCCTCGGCCTCGTCGCGGCCATCCTTGCCAAAATAGGAATGCAGCAGATACACCATCGCCCACAGGTGGCGCGCCTCTTCCACGTTTACCTGGAAGAGATTGCGCATGTCATACAGCGACGGCGCGGAAAGCGCCAGGCGGCGCTGCTGTTCCACCGAGCCCGGCTCGGTGTCGCCCTGCGTGACGATCAGGCGGCGCAATTCGTTGCGATGCTCGCCGGGGACTTCTTCCCAGCACTGCGCGCCGATGTAGTCACCGAAGTGGATGTTGCGCTCCCCCTTCACAGGCGCCAGGAAGATTCCCCAGCGATACTCGGGCATGCGCACGTAGTCGTACACAGCCCAACCGGTGGAGTCGACACTCACGGCGGTGCGCAGATAGATCTCGTTGTCCTGGTGAACCACCGGCCCCTGGTCGCGCCACCACTCGAGAAACTGCGGATGCCAGCGCTCGAGCGCGCGCAGGAGCTTGGGGTTTTCCTTGAGCCCTACGTTGTTGGGAATGAGGTCGCGATAGTCCATACTAGACGCGGCTCCAATCGAATTCGGGTGAGTGCGGTTTGCCGTACGACGTCAGCGCGCCATGCTCGCCGACGGCGTTGGGACGGGTGAAAATCCAGTTCTGCCACGCCGAGAGGCGGGCATAGATGCGGCTCTCCATGGTTTCCGGACCGACGAAGCGGAGATTGGCCTCCATGCCGGTCAATGCATCGGGGGAAAGTGAGCGACGACCCTGGATCGTCATGCGGATCTCGTCGTCCCAATCGATGTCATCGATGGCCTCGGTGACGAGACCCAGTTCCTGGGCGGCGCCAGCATCGAGCGTCTTGCCTTTTTGCGCCAACGCTTTGTCGACGGATTCGGGATTTCCGTAGAAGCGGTTCTGAAGACGCGAGAGACCGTGGGCCATGGGATAAACGCCGGCGTTCAAGGCCGACAACGCTATCGTGTTGTTGTCGTCCTCGAGCATGAACGAGCGGTCGCACGCCAGCGCCAGTTCGAACAGGCTCCCCGCAAAACACGACCCGGGGAGAATCACGGCGAACAACGTGCGCGCGGTGACGTCGAGCATTTTCAGAGTGCGCGCCTGTTGCAAGAGCACCTCGCGCACGAACCAGTGATCCTTGCGGCCGGCCAGGGCTTCATCCAGCGCGAGGACCGTCTGCGGATCTCCCTCCGTCTCGAACGTGATGAGCCCGATCTGCGGATAATTAAAGCGCAGCTCGAGGATCGCGCGACGAAGCTCCCTCCACATCTTCAAGGCGTACCAGGAGGCTCCCAACTTGGTGGGATCATCGGGAATCTTCGCATCTTCGGCGCGCGGCCCTTTGATCAGAAGGCGCGCGGTTCGCTCATCCGGTTTCGTTTCCACCGTGACGTATGTGAAACGTAGCGTGTCACCGTCGATGGTTGGCTCCACATCGTCGAGCTCGATGCCCTTCGCGTCGTTTCCCTTCCCGGCCAGCTCCTTGACGCGCGCCTTGATACTGTCAGCGTAAGTCGAGCGCGGGTGCACGAAATCAACCAGGCCCCAGTCGAGGGCCTTCTTGGCCTTGGCGCCTTCGGCGATGGTGCAGAACGCATCGGCAAGGTCGCGTCGCACCTTGCGCTTGTCGACAAGACGCGTAAGACCACCGGTGCCCGGCAGCACGCCGAGGAGCGGAACTTCGGGCAGACTCACCGCGGAGTTGCGGTCGTCGATGAGGTGAATCTCGTCGCACGCAAGCGCCAGCTCGTAGCCGCCGCCGGCAGCGGCGCCGTTCAATGACGCCACGTACTTCTGGCCGCTCTTCGACGTCGCCTCTTCGATATTGATGCGCGTCTCGTTGGTGAACTTGCAGAAGTTCACCTTGTGCGCGTGCGTCGAGGTGGAGAGCATGAAAATGTTGGCGCCGGCACAGAACACCTTGTCGTGCAGACTCTCGATCGCCACGACGGACACTTCCGGATGCTCAAAACGCAGGCGCGTCACCGCATCGTCGAGCTCGATATCGACGGCGAGATCGTACGAGTTCATCTTGAGCTTGTAGCCGGGACGCAGGCCGTCATCCTCGCTGACCTTCATGCGCAACCACGCCACCGGGCCCTCGATGTCGAGTTTCCAGTGGTGGTATTGTTCCGGTCGCGTGGTGAAACCGACGCGCTGCGTGCTGGTATTGGTTTCCATTGTTCAGCTCACCTTGATCACAATTTTTCCGAGTGTCTTGCGCGCTTCCATGGCGCGATGCGCCTCGGCCGTGTCCTTCAGATCGTACACGGCGCTCACGACGGGGCGCATTTTTCCTTCGAAGATCAGCCTGAGCGGCGCCATCAGCTCGTTCCGCGATCCCATGGTGGACCCGATGACCTCGAGCTGGCGGTAGAAGACATGCCGCAGGTCCTCTTCGGGATTATAACCCGTGGTCGCGCCGCACGTCACGAGGCGCCCGCCGCGCACCAGGCACTGCAGGCTCTTGACCCACGTGGCCTTGCCCACGTAGTCCACCACCACGTCCACCCCCCGGCGGCCGGTTTCGTCCTTGATCCGCCGCGCCACGTCCTCTTTCTCCCCGTGGATCAATACGTCCGCGCCGAGCTCCTCGCAAAGGGCGAGCTTCTCGTCGCTGCTGGCGGCGGCGAATACCCGGGCACCGGCCGCCTTTGCGATCTGGATGCACGCGATCCCTACGCCGGCCGAGGCGCCATGGATGAGCACATCTTCGCCGGCACGCAGGCGCCCGCGCGTGATCAGCATGCGCCACGCCGTCACGAACACGAGCGGCACGGAGGCCGCGTCCTCGAACGTCATCGAGTCCGGAAACGGAATCGCGTTCTGTTCGGGCAGCACGATCTGTTCGCACATGGCGCCGCTGGTATGCTCGCCGACAAGCTTGAACTGGATGCACAGCGAGACATCCCCGCGCTGGCAGAACTCGCACTTGCCGCAGGTGAGCGACGGGTTCATCAGCACGCGGTCGCCCACCTTGTGCGTGGTGACGCCGGCGCCCAGCTCGCTGATCACGCCCGACGCGTCGCAACCCGGAATGTGCGGCAGCGCCAGCTTGACGCCAGGCAGTCCGCCGCGCAGGAAGCAGTCGATGTGGTTGAGTGACGACGCGCGCACGTCGATACGCACCTGGCCCGGCCCGCATGCCGGCGCCGGCCGCTCGCCCAGGGTGAGCACTTCCGGGCCGCCGTGCTTCTCGAAGTAGATGGCCTTCATGTTCAGGCCGCGTCGCGAAAACGCTCGAAGCGCTTGCGCCACGCGTCGGGAATGGGAACCGAAGTGAAGGTGTTGTTGTCGATTGCCACCGTCTTGATGGTGGCGCGCGCGCTCACGATATTCTCAGGCATGCGATAGAGCTCGTAGCGCAGCGTGAGCGACGCGCGTCCGATGTCGAGAATCTCGATCTGCACACGCGCGCCGTCGCCGTAGCGCAGCGGCTTCAGGAATTCAGTCTCCACGCGCACGCTGGGAAACCCGATTCCCTCCTTGAGCACGAGGTCCGGGTACGAAACGCCAAGCGCCTGCCGGAACCATTCCTCGAAGGCCTGGTGGAAGTAATGAAAGAAGCGCGGGTAGTAGACGACACCCGCCTGGTCGATCTCACCGAAGCGGACGGGCAGCTCGGTCGACCACTTCATGCGTGATAGGCCGTGTCCGCACGCGCCGCGAGAACGAAATCGCTCTCGGTGAGTCCGTCGATCTTGTGCGTCCAGATGGTGAGCGTCACCTTGCCCCACGCCAGATGGATGTCGGGATGGTGTCACTCGCTCTCCGCAATCGCACCCACGCGATCGGTGAACTCCCATGCCGCCTTGAAATCGGGGAACTCGTACGACTTCTCGAGATGGTGCTCGTCCACCACGCGCCAGTTGTTGCCGAGCTGGTCGGCAAGGTCACGCAGCGCCTGGGCCTTGAGCGGCGGAATGCCTCCCCGGCAGGGCACGCAATGCTTCTGCGCCAGCTCGGTCATGGCGTCGCCTACTTTGCGTCCTTCATGCGGCGCGCGACTTCGTCCCAGTTGACGACGTTCCAGAACGCGGCGACGTAATCAGGGCGCTTGTTTTGGTACTTGAGGTAGTACGCGTGCTCCCAGACGTCGAGTCCGAGAATGGGCGTCAGACCCTCCGAGAGCGGCGAGTCCTGGTTGGGCGTCGAGGTCACGGTCAGCGCTCCGTCCTTCTTCACCGAGAGCCATGCCCAGCCGCTGCCGAAACGCGACTTGGCCGCGGTCTCGAACTGCGCCTTGAAGGCGTCGAAGCTGCCGAAGGCCTTGTCGATGGCTGCGGCGACGTCGGCGCCCGGCTTGCCGCCGTCCTTCTTGAGCACAGTCCAGAACAGCGAGTGATTGGCGTGGCCGCCGCCGTGGTTGCGGATCACGGTGCGGATGTCTTCGGGCACTGCATTCAGATTGCCGAGCAATTCTTCGGCGGACTTGTTGCCCAGCTCGGGGTGTTTCTCGAGCGCGGCGTTGGCGTTGTCGATGTAGGCCTGATGATGCTTGGTGTGATGGATCTCCATCGTGCGAGCGTCGATGTGCGGCTCCAGCGCGTCATACGCGTATGGGAGCGGCGGCAGTTTGAACGGCATGGGACGACTCCTTCAACGGGGGTATGTTGAAACGCAGAATTTGAAGCAACCGAATGATACGCGCCGAGTTCGGCGCCGTCAAAGGCAAAGGTTGTGCCCATGAAATTGTCCCTGGCACGATGCATGCCGAAGCCGGCACATGGGATCGACGTCATCTGGATGGGCCCCGCCGCATTGTCCCAATCCGAACTGCCGGTACTTCAACACGTTCGCACGTGACTGGCCCTACAAACGTAAGGGCTTCTTCGTTCGTCAATGCTCTCCCAATCGTATCCAGCGGTTTACGTGTCTGGCGTGCAAACGTCATTTCAGTACACAGACGTTCTCGACTTCCTACTGGCAAAAGCGTCCGGAGTTGATCTCACGCATCGTGATGATGGTCGTCGGCTGCATGGGCAATCGTCAGATCTCGCGGGCACTCGGGTGCAGTCCCGAGACGGTGGCCCACCAGGTGGGTCGTCTTGGACGGCACTGTCTCCTCATCCAGTCGCAGGAGCTAACGCGGATTCACGCCCTTGGTGAGGTCGCCATCGACGGGTTCGAGACCTTCGAATGGAGTCAGTACTTTCCGTTCCATCACAACGTCGTCGTCGACGTCGCCTCTGGTTACTTCATCTACCACACTGACAGCCCGCTAAGACGCAAGGGCCGGATGCGCCCGAGTCAGAAAGCGCACCGCGCACTGCTCGAGCAAACACTTGGAAAAGCGCCGTCGCGGGCAGTCGAAGATGGTATACGGACCCTGCTCCTTCCAATCGAGTCACGCGTCATTCGAAGCGACGACCACCGCGCGTATCCTCGCGCGATCCGGGGGCTCGCGCGTTCTGTCACGCATCGCGTCACGTCCTCTATGCGTCGGCGGGATCAACACAATCCACTCTGGGAGGTCAATCTCCTCGACATGATGATCCGCCACAGCACTGCAGCTCACAAACGCGAGACCATTGCCTGGGCGAAACGCCGGCAGGCGTCGATCGAAAAGCTCGCAATCTTCCAGGTCTGGCGGAACTACATGAAACGCAGATGGGAGAAGAGTGAACGCAGGACGCCGGCCATGATCCTCGGGGTGGCAATTCGACCGTGGAAGATTCGAGATCTACTGAAGGAGCGGTTGTTTTTTGATAGGGGTGAGCTCTCAGCGTGCTGGGAGCGGTACTACCGACGCGAGGTGCGGACCGCCGCGCTACCGGTCAACCGCACGCATCATCTTCGCTACGCATTCTAGGAAATGAATGCGGAACCGAACGCGGCATGACCCTGTCCTGACCCAGGGACAATCTTCTAGCCACAACCAAAGGCAAACAAAAAAGCGCCGGTCAGGTGACCGGCGCCCATTTCAGAACAGCTTGTCCGATGCTACACGGTGAAAGATTCGCCGCAGCCGCAGGTTGCCTTCGCGTTCGGATTGGTGAACACGAAGCCCTTGCCGTTCAATCCGGTCGTGTAATCGAGTGTCAGACCGTGGAGGAACAGCTTGCTCTTCTTGTCGACGGCGATGCGCACA
>DATEHD010000281.1:0-14903 GCA_035279765.1 Candidatus Krumholzibacteriia bacterium
CGCCCATCACGATCGAGCGCAGGCGATTGCGCGAGAGAATGTTCCACACGGTGGGCGCGTTCACGTGCGCCGCGTTCACCGTAAAGGTGTCCTCGTAGGCAAACGAGCCGCGATTGCGAAAGCCGTAGATTCCGAGCTGGCCGGGGTCCTGCGACGTCATCATGGCCATCCACGCCGGTACGGTGATGGGCGGAACCGTGGACATGAGCCGGCCGTGCAAACCATCCTGCATGAGGCGGCGCACGTTCGGCATCTCGTCGAGCCACGGCCCGAAGAGCAGCTCGGGGGTGACGCAATCGAGTCCGATGACGGCCAGGCGGCGTGACATGACCTAACCTACGCGGCTCTGGGCGTAATGCTTCTGCAGGATGGCCGCGATCTCGGGGCGCGTGAATTCTTCCGGAAGCGCGTCGCCGTTCTGCAGCATCTCGCGCACCTTGGTGCCGCTCAGCACGATGCGGTCGGCATTGCCGTGCGGGCACGTCTTCTGCGACGCCATGCCGGCGCAGCGACGGCAGTAGAACGAATGCTCGAACATGATGGGCGTGATCGCCACCTGATCGGCGATGGACCAGAACAATTTCTGAGCGTCGTACGTGCCGTAATAGTTGCCCACACCGGCGTGGTCGCGTCCCACGATGAAATGCGTGCAGCCGTAATTCTGGCGGATCAGCGCGTGCAGGATCGCTTCGCGGGGACCGGCGTAGCGCATCGCGTACGGGAACGCTGCCAGCGCCACGTTGGTGGCGGGGAAGTAGTTCTCCATGAGCGCCAGGTAGCAGTCCATGCGTGCGCTGGCCGGCACGTCGTCGGACTTGGTTTCACCCATGGCGGGATGAATCAGAAAACCGTCCACGATCTCGAGCGCGCACTTGATGAGATATTCGTGCGCGCGGTGGATCGGGTTACGGGTCTGGAACGCACACACACGCTCCCATTTCTTTTCGGCAAAGAGAGCGCGTGTCTCGACGGGGTCGAGCTCGCGGCTTCCGAAGGGCCCGCGCTTGGTGCGCTCGAGCATCCATACCTTGCCGCCGGCGTAGGTGGCGCCCGTGGACTTCAGGTACTGGACGCCGGGATGCGCTTCATCGGCGGTGCCGAGGGCCAGCGTGGCTTCGCGCGTCTTGTCGGGGCGGTACAGCTCTTCCACGGACATGATGCCGACGATGTCGCCCTCGGGAGTCCGGAGTGCGGCGGCAAACGGTGTCGCGCGCTGTGCGATGGCCGCGTCCGTCACGCCGAGTGTCACGGGAAGCGACCACACATGGCCGGATGGCAGACGCATGCCCGTGAGTACGGATTCATACGCGTCGCGGCCCATGAAACCCTCGAGCGGGCTCATGCCGCCGATGGCGATCAGAAGCAGATCCGATGCCTCGCGCGCGTTCATGTCGATAACAGGGAGCGTGCGAGCGTGGGCCGTCATGGCGGCGCGCTCGGACGCGGGTGCCACTCGCGAGACCAGTGTCCCGCCGTGCGGTGAGATCATGAGAAGTCGTTCCTCCCGGATGCGCCGGTCAGTCCAGGTAACCGAGACGGCGAAGCTTGTCTTTGATGGCGGCCAGTTCTTCGGGTGTGAACTTGTCGGCGCTGGGTACGCCGCGCTCGCTCAACACGTCCCGCAGGACATACACGATGAAATCAGTGGGCGAGTTGAAGCCGGAATCGTCAATGAGCTGCTGAACACGGGTGTACAGCGGCCGGGGAATCTTGATGGTGACTTTGTCGTGCTTCACAAGCGGGCTCCGAAGGGACTATGATTGGAGTATTATAGGGGTGCCACCCTCATTATAGCAAGGATTGCTTTGTCCCGATGAGCTTCCGCCGATGAAAAAGACACTGACCGTGCTGATGCCGTTGGTCGGACTGTCGATCTTCGCCTTCATTATTTACCGCACGGGGCCGGCGCGCATCTGGGCGACCCTGTCTGCCATCGCGTGGAAGGACCTGGTGTGGGCGCCTTTTCTCATCCTGGCCATCATGCTCGTGCGCGGCGCGCGCTGGCACTACGTGATCCGGAGCCTGGGTATCGAGTACGGCGTCGCGCGCAGCGCCACCGTGTGGGCGATCGGGTTCTTTGCCTCGTCGGTCACACCCGCCAAGGCCGGAGACGCGGTGCGCGCACTGTACCTGCGCAACGACACCGGGCGCACGCTGGGGGAGACGTTCCTCACCGTGTTCGTCGACAGGCTGTGGGACCTGGGATTCGTTCTCGCGGCCGGGACGGTGAGCGCATTTGTATTCTCCGCGCGTTACATCCGCCTGCCGTCGGCGCCGCTGGTGGCAGGCGGCGTGTTCGTGCTCGGGGTGTGCGCGGTGATTGCAACCCGCCGCGCGCTCGTGCGTGCGCTCATGAAGCCCGTGGTCGCGATCATGGTGCCCGAGCGATTTCGCGACAGCCTCGCCTCGAACTTCCACACCTTCTATGACGCGCTGCGCGTGCACACTTCGCGCCCCATCCGCAGCGTGGTCATGGCGGGCTACACGCTCCTGTGTTGGGGGCTGATCTTCGCGCTGGCGGTTTACATCGCGCGCATCCTGTCGCTGCCGGTGCGCGCGAGCTACATTGTGCTTATCATGCCGATCGTGACTCTCGTCGAGCTGATCCCGTTCTCCATTTCCGGCCTCGGGACGCGCGAAGCGACCGTGATCTATTTCTTTTCGGTGGTGGGCGCGGGCGCGGCCGAAGCGGTCGGTTTCTCCATCGTGTACGTTCTTGTCGGCACCTATCTCACCGCGCTGGTTGGCTTCTTTCTGTGGCTGAAGCATCCGGTGCGCTGGCGCGCCATGCGCGTGTGACCCCCATGCTGCTCCCCGCCTGGCAGGAAGAGATCGTCCGCACCGGCGAGCTCTACCGCGTCGGCGGCGAAGTACGCGACCGCTTGCTCGGCCTCGAGCACATCATCGATACCGACTACCTGGTGCGTGGCATCGAGCCGGCGGTGCTCGAGCGCATGCTGGCTCATCACGGCCGGGTGGCGCTGGTGGGGAAGGTGTTCGGTGTCTATCACTTCACGCCCCACGACGGCGCCGCGTGCGACATTGCGTTCCCGCGCACGGAACAGTCCACCGGCCCCGGCCACCGCGACTTCGCCATCCAGACCGACTGGCGCCTGCCCGTCGAAGCCGACCTGCGCCGGCGTGATTTCACAATCAACGCGATGGCCGAGCGCATTCCCTCCGGCGAGCGCATCGATCCCTTCGGCGGCGAAAAAGACCTCGGCGCGAAAACCCTGCGCATGATCTTTCCGGAAGCATTTGTGGAAGACCCGCTGCGCATCCTGCGCGGTGCGAGATTCGCGGCCCGTTTTGACCTCGCCGCGACAGCGGCGACAGAAGCGGCGATGCAGGCGGCGTCGCCCCTTCTCTCCACCGTGAGTGCCGAACGAGTGCAGGACGAGTTCTCGAAGACGCTCACGCAGTGCGAGAAACCCGGCGAAGCCTTTGACATCCTCCATCGGTGCGGCGGACTCGGTGTGGTTTTTCCAGAATTGGAGCGCTGTGCCGGCGTCACCCAGAACGAGTATCATCCCGATGACGTGTACTGGCACACGCTCAAGGTGTGCAACGCGGCGCCGCGCACGTCGCTGCTCGTGCGGTGGGCAGCACTTCTCCATGATCTCGGGAAGGTGGACACGAAGCAGATGCTTCACGATGACACCGGAACACGCGTCGTGTTTTACGGCCACGAGACCTTGAGCGCCCAGATCGCGGAGCGCGTGCTCGGGAGACTTCGGTACCCGCGCGTGTTTACCCTGCGCTGCGCGCACCTGGTCGGTGAACACATGTACCGCTACGAGAGCGCGTGGAAACCGGCGACCGTGCGCCGTTTCATGGCGCGGGTCGGCGTGGAGAATCTGGATGATCTCTTTGCGCTGCGCGAGGCAGACTGCCGCTCACGTGACCTGCGTAGCGAGCTGGCGGCGCTGGCTGAACTGCGCGAGCGAGTCGCCGTGGAATTGCGCGAGCGCAGTGGGGTTCATATAACGGACCTGGCGGTCGACGGCGAGGATGTGATGGCGAAGTTGGGGATCGGCGCGGGCCCGGAGGTCGGCAGAATCCTGGCGCGCCTTCTGGATCAGGTGCTCGAGCACCCGCAGCTCAATAATAGAGAGGCGTTGCTGGCGATGATTTCTCGGGAATTAGACGGGGAAAAAGCGCAGGGAAGGGAATAAAATGCAAGAAGCCTGCGCAAGGGGTGTCAGGGGTCCTTTTGGTAGGTGCTGAGGGCGAACCCTCTTACCACAAAAAGGTCGAGTAGGTACTGGGGCAAGAGCTTCCTTACGCCAGGCTTCCTGCAACCAGAAATCTACGCGAGACGTCAAAACAGTGTCAACGCTTTTGTTTGTGACCGGCTGGATACATACCCCATGAACGACCGACGCTTTCTGTCCATTCTGAACGAGGTTGCCGAATCGATGGCCTTTGCGCCCCTGGAGCCCGCCAGTGGCCGCAGCGAGGCGGAAGCCATTCGTATGTGGGCGGAGTTTCTAAAGCATTGTGTGGAACGGGAGGTAAGCGTGGGCGATCCGCGTTGGCGCGCGCTCGAGGTGCACCGGGTGGGGGGCCGGCCGCGATTCCACCTCCCGTCCCAGGAGAGTGCCCAGCCGGAGACCCGCGACGACTTCAGTGTGGGGCTGGCGCTGTTGATCGGGATGCTGCACCCGGATGACTGAGTTTTCTGCCATACTGGCGCCATAACCCGTAGCCCTGTCAGGTCCGGATACCAACCCGCTGCCCGCCGATTCGGGTTCAAGCAGCCAAGTCTCACGCTGGCAACACCATACGCGACCCGGCAAAGATGGCACGGCCTTTGTGTATGGGAATGGGGTACGGCGTTACCAATATTGCGAGTGAAGCGCCGTGATCCCGCTCATTTGAAGGAAGGAAATACTTAAATGGGAAAGACAATTGGAATCGACCTGGGAACCACCAACTCGTGCGTTGCCATCATGGAGGGCAGCGAGCCCAAGGTGATTCCCAACCCCGACGGTGGTCGCACGACTCCGTCGATCGTGGCGTTCAGCAGTGATGGTGAGCGCCTGGTGGGGCAGCTGGCCAAGCGCCAGGCCATCACCAACCCGCAGAAGACGATCTATTCGATCAAGCGTTTCATCGGGCGAAAATTCGGCGAGGTCAACAACGAGACCCGCATGATCCCGTACACGGTCACCGAAGGTGACGGTTCGTCGGTGTATGTCGACGTCGCGGGGCAGAAGTATTCGCCGCAGGAAATCTCGGCGTTCATTCTTCAGTACCTGAAGAGCGCTGCCGAGGCCTATCTCGGTGAGAGCGTCACCGACGCGGTCATCACCGTGCCGGCATATTTCAACGACAGCCAGCGCCAGGCCACCAAGGATGCCGGCAAGATTGCCGGCCTCAATGTGAAGCGCATCATCAACGAGCCCACCGCGGCAGCGCTCGCGTACGGCCTGGACAATAAGAAGGACGAGACCATCGCCGTTTATGACCTGGGCGGCGGCACGTTCGATATTTCCATTCTCGACCTCGGTGAGGGCGTGTTCGAAGTGAAGTCCACCAATGGTGACACGCACCTCGGTGGCGACGACTTCGACCAGCGCGTCATCGAATGGCTCGTGAGCGAATTCAAGCGCGAACAGAGCATCGATCTCTCCAGGGATCCGATTGCGCTGCAGCGCCTGAAGGAAGCCGCGGAGCGCGCCAAGCAGGAGCTCTCGACGGCGATGCAGACCGATATCAACCTGCCGTTCATCACGGCGGACGCGTCGGGTCCCAAGCACCTGAACGTGAAGCTGACGCGCGCCAAGCTCGAGCAGCTGATCGACGATCTCGTGCAGCGCAGTGTCGGCCCCTGCAAGCAGGCGCTCTCCGATGCCGGCCTCAAGCCGGAGGACATCGACGAGGTCATCCTGGTCGGTGGTTCGACGCGTATCCCGATGGTGCAGCGCGTGGTGAAAGAGCTCTTTGGCCGGGAGCCCCACAAGGGCATCAATCCCGACGAAGTGGTCGCCGTGGGCGCCGCCATCCAGGCCGGCGTTCTGGGCGGCGATGTGCACGACGTGCTGCTGCTCGACGTGACGCCGCTCTCGCTCGGCATCGAGACGCTGGGCGGTGTGATGACGAGGCTCATCGAGCGCAACACAACCATTCCGACGCGCAAGAGTGAAACCTTCTCGACCGCGGCGGACGGCCAGACGGCCGTGGACATCCACGTGCTGCAGGGCGAGCGCGAGATGGCGTCGGTCAACAAGACCATCGGACGCTTCCAGCTGGCGGGAATTCCGCCGGCACCGCGCGGCATGCCGCAGATCGAAGTGACGTTCGACATCGATGCCGACGGCATTCTGCACGTGACCGCCAAGGACAAGGCCACGGGCAAGGAGCAGAAGATCGTCATCAAGGCATCGAGCGGACTCTCCGAGCAGGAGATCGAGCGCATGGTGAAGGATGCCGAGCGCTTCAAGGAAGAGGACCACAAGAAGCGCGAGGAGATCGACGCCCGCAACCAGGCGGACGCGCTCGTCTACCAGACCGAGAAGAATCTCAAGGAGTACGGCGACAAGGTGACCGCCGACGATCGCAAACGCCTCGAGTCCGACATGGAATCGGTGCGCAGCGCACTCAACGGCTCCACGCCGTCGGATATCAAGTCGGCCACCGACCGTCTCAACGCGACGTGGCAGGACGTGGCGCAACGCATGTACCAGCAGGCGTCCAGTGAAGGCGCAGGCGCGGGCGGACAGCAGAGCGAGCCGCAGGGTGGCGAACAGGCCGGCGGCGAGAGCGGCGGTCCGGGCGGCGCTGTCGATGCCGAATACGAAGTGATCGACGGCGACAACAAGAAGAAGCAGTAATCGTTCGCGCGCGAGCGGCCGGTGCAAGAGGCGCCGGCCGCTTTTCGCTTGACCCTGCGCGCGTCCCGCCTTAATCTCCTGAACTCACTCAGCGTCAACCGGTTGGGGCGATTAGCTCAGTTGGCTAGAGCGTCTGCTCGACACGCAGAAGGTCAGAGGTTCAAATCCTCTATCGCCCACCATTCCGTTCAACGAACCGAGTTCATCCATGGTCAGAGTGACCCTTCCTGACGGCTCCGTCCGTTCCTTCGAAGGCAACGCGGTGGCGGTGCCCGAGGTGCTCAACTCCATCGGGCCGCGTCTTGCGAAAGACACGGTGGCGGTGATGTTCGGCGGCGAGCTGCACGACGTCCACCAATCCATTTCGGGCGAAGGCTCCTTCCGCGCGCTGCGCGATGCCGACGAAGAGAGCCTGTGGGTCCTGCGCCACACCGCGTCGCACGTGCTGGCGCTCGCCGTGCAGGACCTCTTTCCCAACGTGAAGTTCGCCATCGGGCCGCCCATCGACAACGGTTTCTACTATGACTTCGAAGTGGAGAAGCCGTTCACTCCCGACGATCTCACGCGCATCGAAGCGCGCATGAACCAGCTCCTCAAAGAGGACATGCCGATTTCGCGCGAGGACTGGAGCAAGGAAAAAGCGCGCGAGCATTTCGCGAAGCTGGCGCAGCGCTACAAGCTCGACCTCATCAACGACATTCCGGGCGACAGTGTGTCCATCTATACCGTGGGACGCTTCGTCGATCTGTGCGCGGGGCCGCACCTCGACAGTGCAAAACGGCTGAAGCACGTGAAAGTGCTCTCCACCGCCGGCGCCTACTGGCGCGGCGACTCCAAGCAGCCCATGCTGCAGCGCATCTACGCCACCGCGTTCTACAAGAAGGGCGACCTCGACGCCTATCTGCAGCAGATCGCCGAAGCGGAAAAGCGCGATCATCGCCGGCTGGGAAAAGCACTCGATCTGTTCGAAGTGAAGGACGAAGCGGGGGGCGGCCTGGTGTTCTGGCTTCCCAAAGGGGCCGTGGTGCGCGAGGTGATGGAGCAGTACCTGAAGTCCGAGTACCGCAAGCGCGGCTACCAGCTCGTGTGCACGCCGCACATCGCGAAGGCCGAGCTGTGGAACACCTCCGGGCACCTGAGCTACTACCGCGAAAACATGTTCATGATGGATGTCGACGGCACCGAGTACGTGGTGAAGCCGATGAATTGTCCGGGCCACATCCTCGTGTACAAGCGCCGTCTCTACAGCTACCGCGAATTGCCGGTGCGCTTTGCGGAAATGGGAACGGTGTACCGCCACGAGCTGTCGGGTGCGCTGCACGGACTCTTGCGCGTGCGCGGCTTCACGCAGGATGACGGACACTTGTTCTGCACTCCCGAGCAGATGCCGGATGAGATCGACGCCACACTCGATTTCGCGATGACCGTGCTCAAGCGCTTCGGCTTCGACAAGTTCAACGTCGAGCTCAGCGTGCGCGATCCGGCCAATCCGTCCAAGTACGCCGGCTCCGACGAAGAGTGGCAGATGGCGGAAGCCGCGCTCGAAGCGTCGGTCAAGCGCCACAACCTGGCGTACAAGCGCATGGAAGGCGAAGCGGTCTTCTACGGTCCCAAGATCGACGTCAAAGTGATCGACGCCATCGGACGCATGTGGCAGCTCTCGACAATCCAGTTCGATTTCAATCTGCCGCGGCGCTTCGATGTGACCTACGTGGCCAGCGGTGGTGAGCGCAAACAGGTGTTCATGATTCACCGCGCGCTGTTCGGCTCGATCGAGCGCTTCATGGGCATTCTGACCGAGCACTATGCGGGCGCCTTCCCGGCCTGGCTGGCGCCGGTGCAGTGCACCGTCCTGCCTGTCACCAGCGAGGCGCAGCCGTTCGCCGAGCACGTCGCCGCCGAGCTCCGTGCCAGGGGCCTCCGCGTCGAGATCGACGGCCGCGACGAGAAGATCGGCTATCGCATCCGGGAAGCCGAGATGCAAAAGGTTCCGTACATGGCGGTGGTGGGGGCGCGCGAGGCGGCGGAGGAGAAGGTGGCGGTGCGCGCGCACGGCCGTGGCGACCTCGGGGCCAAGCCCCTGGCGGCCTTCGTTTCGGAACTGGTTGACGAGGCGGCCGTCGGAAGGTAATATCCGCGAACATTATGGATGGCTCCACGAGCTGGAGCCGGGAAGCAGGGACCATCCGGTCCCTCACCTGCCATCAATCGATCGGCCAGGTTCGTGACACCGCGGGGCTTTCGACCCGTGCGGGAAGCGGATGCCTGGCGTCCGCTTTTTTCGTTTTTGAGGAGGACTTATCAGCTTCGACCGCAACAGACCAAAAGCCCCGCGCATCCGTTCCAATGAACAGATCCGTGTCCCCGAGGTGCGCGTGATCGGGGCGGACGGCAACCAGCTCGGTGTCATGCCGACGCATGAGGCCGTGCGGCTGGCCCGCGATCAGGGCCTCGATCTCGTGGAAGTTTCGCCGACGTCACGCCCGCCCGTGTGCCGCGTGATGGACTTCGGCAAGTACAAGTACGAGCTCAGCAAGAAGCAGAAGCAGTCGAAGAAGAAACAGCACACTTTCCAGATCAAGGAAGTGAAGTTCCGTCCCAAGACGGAAGAGCACGATTACCAGTTCAAGAAGAAGCACGCGGAAGAATTTCTCGGGAAGCACTACAAGGTGAAGTTCACCCTGATGTTCCGCGGGCGCGAGCTGGATCACAAGGAGATGGGTTACAAGATCCTCGATCGACTGACGAAGGATCTCGTGCACATAGGGACTGTGGATCGACAGCCCGAGTTCGAAGGGCGGCTGATGATTATGTATATGTCGCCGCTCCCAGCCAAGGTACAACCGAAGGCGCATGCGAAGCCCGCGACGGCATCGCCGACGTCTCTAGAAGCGAAGGAAGTGAGTCATGCCGAAATTGAAGACAAGCCGGTCGGCGATGAAACGGTTTCGTAAGACGGGAACCGGAAAGATTCGCCGCTACCAGGCGTTCACCAACCACATTTTGACCAAGAAGACGTCGAAGCGGAAGCGTGCGCTGCGCAAAGGTGCGCTCGTTCATCCCGCCGACGAGAAGCGCATCAAGCGTCTGTTGCTGATGTAGCGCTGCTTGCGGTGCGCGCGAGAAGCGCACCGCCAACTCGTCGTTTTTTCATCGCGTCGATGCACAGGGACGCACCCAGGGAGGAATTGTCATGCCACGCACAAAAAATACCGTTGCCGGCCGCGCCAAACGCAAGAAGGTCCTCAAGCAGGCGAAGGGGAACTTCGGCGGCCGCCGCACCATGTACCGCAGCGCCCGCGAAACCGTGGAGCGCGCCGGCGTCTACGCCTACCGTGACCGCCGCGTCAAGAAGCGGACCTTCCGCCAGCTCTGGATCGCGCGCATCAATGCGGCCGCGCGCCTGAACGGCATGTCGTACAGCAAGTTCATCAGCGGCCTGAAGCGCGCCGCGGTGGACATCGACCGCAAGATGCTCGCCGAGATGGCCGTCAACGACGCCACCGGATTCAGCAAGCTCGCCGACGTCGCCAAAGCGGCGTGGGGCGCCGCAGGCTAGCGCAGCATCGCCCCGATGGACCCACGCGCCATCGAGACGTCGCTGCGCGCCGACGTCGAGAATGCGAGCACACCCCGGGAGCTCGAGGATGTGCGCCTGCGCTACCTCGGCCGCAAAGGGCTGATCACCGCCTATCTCCACGGTATCAAGGACGCGGATCCGGCCGAACGGCCGAAGATCGGCGCCGAAGCCAACCGGCTGAAACAGCTGTGCGAGTCCCTGCTCGACGCGCGCGCCCAGGCGCTCGGCGGCGGTGCCGACAACCCAAACTACCACCCGCCCGTCGACGGGACGCTCCCGGCCTCACCGGTCGTCGCGGGCCGGCGCCACATTATCTCGCAGACCTTCCGCCGCATCCGTGACGTGCTCGAGGGCATGGGCTACCGCCTCTCGCGCGGACCCGAAGTGGAGCTCGAGTACTACAACTTCCAGGCGCTCAATTTTCCCGACGAGCATCCCTCGCGCGATCTGCAGGACACGTTCTACGTCTCGCGCGAGATTCTCCTGCGCACCCACACTTCTCCCATCCAGGTGCGTTACATGGAATCGCACACGCCCCCGCTCAAGATCTACGCACCGGGCCGTGTCTACAGGAACGAAGCCATCGATGCGTCGCACCAGGCGGAGTTCCACCAGGTGGAAGGGCTCTATATCGACACCGATGTCTCAATGGCGGATCTGCGCGGTGATCTGCTCATGTTCTCGCGCGAGCTCTTTGGTCCCGACACGGACATTCGATTCAAGCCGCATTTCTTTCCGTTCACCGAGCCGAGCGTGGACGTCGACGTGACGTGCTTCTCGTGCAACGGCAAGGGGTGTGCGCTGTGCGGGCAGAGCGGCTGGATCGAAATCATGGGTGCCGGCATGGTGCACCCCAACGTGCTGCGCACCGTGGGCTACGATCCCGACAAGTATTCCGGCTTTGCGTTCGGCGTGGGAGTGGACCGCATCGCGATGGTGCGCCACGGCATTCCTGATATCCGGCTCTTCCTCGAAAACGATCTTCGTTTCCTCGAGCAGTTCCAGGAGCCCACGTCGTGATCGTATCGGTGGCATGGCTGCGCCAGTACGTCGAAATCCCCGTCGACATCCCGGCCCTCGTGCACGACCTCACCATGCACGGGCTCAAAGTGGAGCGCGTCACCACGCGCGGTGTGACGGAGCGCCTCGTGGTGATCGGCCACGTGCTGGAAGCGCGTCCGCACCCGGATGCACAGAAACTGCGCGTGTGCCGCGTCGATGTGGGAAGCGGCGAGCCGCTCGAAATCGTGTGCGGCGCCCCCAACGTGGCCGCGGGCCAGAAAGTGCCTGTCGCTCTCATCGGCGCCAAGCTCCCCGGCGACGTCAAGATTCGCAAGAGCAAGATCCGCGGTGTGACCTCCAACGGCATGATCTGCTCCTCGCGTGAGCTCGGACTCGGCGCCGATTCCGACGGCATCATGGTGCTCGATACGGATGCGGCGCTGGGAACGCCGCTGGCGGATGTGCTGGGGTCGGCGGACGCCATGCTCGAACTGGAGATCACGCCCAATCGTCCCGACCAGCTCTCGCACATCGGTGTGGCGCGCGAAATCGCCGCCATCTACCAGAAGGAGCTGCGCGCCCCGTCCGACATGATCAACGCGGCCACGGACGACGATACGCCGCTGCGCGCGGTGATCGAAGATCCGGCGCAGTGCTTTCGGTTTACCGGGCGCGTGATTCACGGGGTGAAGGTGGGAGCGTCGCCGGCCTGGCTCAAGGCCGCGCTGGAGTCCGCCGGCATGCACAGCATCAATAATATCGTCGACGTGACGAACTATCTGATGCTCGAGTGCGGCCAGCCCATGCACGCGTACGATCTCAAACTGCTGCCGTCTCCGGTGCTGGGAGTGCGCCGCGCGCGCGCCGGTGAAAGCCTCGAGACACTCGATGCCGTGAAGCGCGAGCTCGGCCCCGACCACCTGATTATCACCTCCGAAGACGAGCCGGTGGGAATCGCCGGCGTGATCGGCGGCATGCCCACACGTGTCACCGACGCCACCACGGACATTCTGCTGGAGTGCGCGGCGTTCGATCCGCGCGAGGTGCGGCGCACGCGCCGTGCGCTCAACGTGAACACCGACGCGTCGTACCGCTTCGAGCGGGGAAGCGACCGCGACATCTGCCGCGCCGCATCGGATCGCGCCACCGCCCTCATCGCGCAGGTGGCGGGCGGCACCGCCGGTCGCCTGGTGGATGAGTTTCCGACGCCGTGGCCGCCGCGCAACGTCACCATCCGCCGCTCCGCCGTCCGGCGTCTGCTCGGTGAGGCCATCCCGACCGAGAAGATCGGCGATTACCTGGCGCGGCTCGAATTTGCGCGCACCGGGGGCGACAGCGACAGCGTCACCGTGGCCGTGCCGTCATTTCGGTGGGATGTCCACGAAGAGGCGGACCTGGTGGAAGAGGTGGCGCGCCTCTACGGATACGCGAACATCGGCCGTGACTGGAAGTATCGCGTCACCGTGCCGTCGCAGCCGGATGCGCTGGACCGTTTCATCGATCACGTGTCCGATCACCTGGTCGCGCGCGGTCACACCGAAGTGCTGGTGACGTCGTTCAGCGACGGCCGCGAAGCGCAGTGGTTCGACTGGGCCGCCGACGACGTGCGGGCGCAGCCGATTGCGCTGCGTAATCCGCTCACGTCCAACCAGACCTACATGCGCACACAACTCCTGCGCGGCGTGCTCGACGTGGTGGCGCACAATCTCGCGCACGGACGGAGAGAGCTCTGCCTCTTTTCGGTGGGCGCCGTGTTCCGCCGCGCGGGGGAAGAGAGCGCGCTCCCCGAGGAGCCGCTGCATCTGATCATCGTGCGCACGCGCCCGGGCGGCACGTCGTTCTGGCGCGCGGGAGAAGAGCCGGTGGACATGTTCGAGATCAAGGCGGAGGTGGAATCGCTCTTGCGCACGTTCCGTCCCGCGCTCGTGGCGGACCTCGTGTTCGATTTCGAATCGACGCGCGGGAGCTTCCAGTATTCCGGCCGCCGTCACGCGGTTGTCGAAGGCGGCGTCCTGCCGGCAGCCGCGGCGGCCGCGCTCGATGTCGACCAGCCGCTGTGGTATGCAATCATCGACATGAGTGCTCTGTTCGAGGCCCGGGCGCAACAGGTGACGTTCCATCCCTTCGCGGCGTTCCCCGCGTCGCGCCGCGACCTCTCGCTGGTGGCGCCGCGCGGCGTTCAATGGGGACAAATCGAAAAACATGTGGCCAAGGCCGGAGGGCGGTTGTTAGAATCCCTCCAGGTTTTCGACGTGTACCAGGGTGCCGCACTGGGTGACCGCATTGCCTACGGCGTTCGCCTCTCGTTTCGCTCTGCGGAAAGCACGTTGAAGGACGCAGAAGTCGATGCGATCGTCGCACGCATCGTGGCCAAGCTCGAAGCCGAGCTCGGCGTGGTGCTCAGGTCGTGATGGGGAAGGAGACGGGTCCAATGGAAGGAACCGGAGCCATCGAAAAACTGTCGCTGCTCGAAGAGCGTATTGCTCAGACCACGCAGCGTTTCACTCATCTGAAGGACCAGTACCAGGCGCTCCAGGATCAGAAGGAGTCGCTGGAGCTGGAGATCGAGCGGCTGCGCTCGACCAATCGCGATCTCTCCGACAAGATCGGGCGCCTGAAGAACAATCACGAAAAGCTGATGGGCTCGTTCCAGAAGGAAGAGGTGCGCAAGCGCCTCGACAAGGTGCTCGAGAAGCTGGGCGAGCTTCAACTGTAATGAAGGCGGCGAGCAGCATGAACGAGAGCATGACCGCCACGGTCGAGATCCTCGGACGCGAGTACAAGATTCGCGGCACCGCCGAGGCCGGATACATCACGGAAGTGGCGCGCTACGTCGACGCCAAACTGCGCGAGGTGTCGCAGGGCAACCTGTCGGCGCCGCCGGACCGGGTCGCCATCATCGCGGCCATGAACATCGCCGACGAGCTGTTCCAGCTGCGCCGGGCCTCCAACGAAGAATTCTCAAGCATCGAGAAGCGAACGCAGTCGCTGATTCGTATGCTCGACGAGAGCCTCTCATCCGCAAAGCGAGAGGCGGTGTCGAAGTAGTTATAGTTGCTGCGCGTCGGCAAGCCTCCGCGCAGCGCAGGAGAAGAAACGAATACGAAAATTCCCTACCATGCTCGTGATGAGAAGGTAATTTTTGAGCCAACACCTTTCTCAAGGATGCTCGAAACCGGGCTGCGCTGTTTAACCACTTCGGTGGGGGACAAAACGGTCTGCTAGGGTGTCCACGTGAACCTCGAGGTTCATGAGTTCCCTCACACACGGCACAGCGTGGGGAATTTTCTTTTTCTATATCGCCTGTATTCCGGCGTCAGCCGGTAGAGCGGACCCTCGTGATCATCGCGTTCATCGGAGATGTGGTGGGCCAGTCGGGCCGCCGCATGGTCGCCCACCTGGTACCGCAGCTGCGTAGCGAGCATAAAGCCGACATTGTGATCGCCAACGCCGAGAACTCGGCAGGCGGATTCGGCTTCAACCCC
>DATEHD010000282.1:0-5226 GCA_035279765.1 Candidatus Krumholzibacteriia bacterium
ACGTTGGTTCCCGCCACGTATACGTTGCGATACGGATCGTGCTGCAGGCCGTGCACGCTGTTGAGCTCGGTGCCGACACGCAGCGACGTGGTGCGCGAGAGCACCTGGGTGGCGATGACATTGCCGTGCACGGTGCGCCGGTAATCGGGTGTGTTGTGCGTGTCGTCGTCGGCGAGCGGCGTAATGTGATCCCAGCTGTAGCTTCCACCCACGGAGATATTCAGATTGTCGCCGATGAAGCCGTGGTTGTAGCCGAACGTGATCATCTGCGCGAAATAGTCGCTCTCCACGGAAACGTAATATCCGAGGCTGTAGCCGCGATAATTGGCCGTGGTCTCGATCGAGTTGCGCGTCTTCACGTAATCCTCGTACGGGTTGGCGTTGGCCGAAATGGGACGGCTCGCCGTCGTGATGGCATCCACCGCTTCCTGGCTGCCCGGCGGCGCCGAGATGGCGGGGAAGACCACATGGTCGTGCACCCACTGCACCGAGAGGCCCACGTCCTGGAGACGCATGGTCGTGGTCAGGTATTGACCGTGCACGGTGACGCCGTGCACGTCTGTGTAATGACTGAACGTGTACGACACCGCCGGATCGTCAATACCGGCGTGTGAAACCGCGGGCACCGCGGCCGCGCTGGCGGCCAGCACCCCGGCACACAGACGCATATGCGTTACTTGCAGCCGCATCCCCCGCCTGCGCCTCCGGCGCCTCCTGTCGAGCCTTCGCGCGCCTCGAGCCACTTGAGCTCGCGCAGCGCCTCGTCGGACGAGATCGTCATGATCGGGTCGGCGAGATTTTCCTTTTCGTACGGGCGCACGTTGGCGCAGCCCATCAAGAGCTGCGTCAATGCGATCACGTACAACCATCGTGTATATCGCTTCATCGCGATCCTCCCGTCATGCCGGCTTCCTGCACCGCAGACGCGCCGCGTGCCGCGAGCATGCTCTCAACTTTGGCCTTGAGCGCGGCGACTTCCGACTCCGCGCTGCCTTTCACTTCTCCGACTACATTCCCATCACGATCCAGTAACAGTGTGTACGGGACAGTCGGAATATCGAGCGTGCGCGCGAGCCCGTCGGGGCCGTCGTGCAGCACCGTCAGCTTGAGACTCATCTCGTCGGCGAAGGCCTTCGCCTTGCGCGCATCCTTGTCGATGGAGATGGCGATCACGCGCGCGCCGTGCCCGGTCCACGCGGAGCTCCACTGATCGAGCAGCGGAAGCTCCCGCCGGCACGGCGCACACCAGCTGGCCCAGAAGTTGACGACGACCACGTCGCCGCGATAGGCCGCCAGCGTGGCGGTCTTGCCATCGAGCGTGGCGAGCGAGTGTGTCGTCAGCGACTCGCCCTTCTCACTCGACGCGTGCGCGATTCCCGCGGCGGCCACACCCACGATGGCCGCAATCAGCGAACGTTTTGCGATGCTTCTCTTCATATGGAGGTTCCCGTCGTTGGGTTAGCGGTACTGGGCGCCCAGCATCACCCACTGTGTGAACAGGCGCTTTTCCTTCGGTGTCAGCGTTCCCGGGTGCGGACTCGAGGCCGAGCCCACGCCGAGCACGTAATCGATCAGCTTCGAACGGCGCGGGAAGCCCGGGTCCGTCACGTTGACGGGACTCTTGCGCACCGGCTCGCCGGACAGATTGATGTACGCGCGCGGGAAGATCTGCATCTCCATCGACGTGTCGGGCACGGCCGAGAGGTCGAGTCCGCCGGCGGGTGGAATCGAATCCGGCGGCACCGCCGAGACGTGACACGACGCGCACTTGGCCGCGACGATGGGACCGATGTTGTCGCGATAGTTGATGTACGTGTAGCTCGCCGGCGCGATGTTGAGATCGGTCGGCGCCAGCGTCTTCGCAATCGGATTGGGATTGGTCGGTGCCGCCACCAGGCCGCGGTCTTCGTGACAACCCGTGCAGTTCTTAACCTGCTCACCGGGCTGGACGTAGAGCCACGTACGCTTGTTGACGAACGCGCGTCCCAGGTTGTCGAGCGTGGCAAAGCTCACCGGCGTATTGGCCGGAACCCGGATGGCAAACGAGCCGTCTGCATTCACGGGTGCAAAGCCGAGCAGCGCGCGCTTCTCGAACTCATTGGCCGAGAAGTCGTTCATTTCGCCCTGCTGCGTGGGAATGCCGACGATCACGGCCACCGAATCGATGGGATCGCTCCCCTTGACCGGGACTTCCTGGCCGTCCACGTTGGAACGGAAGAACACGTCGTCGGCAAAGAGATCGCCGTAAGTCACCGAATTGTTCGCCACCGGCGCAATGACCGGGGGCTTCGCGTGCGGCGCGATCAGCTGCGCGTCGTATTCGTTGGTGGTCGGATCGTTGTAAAGGAACGTCAGATTCTCGATCGAGAGCGTCGCCGGATCCGCGGGCGTGCCCGCGCCGGTCTGCTTCAGCGTAAAGGTATAGAGACCGTAATCGACCTGGCTCTCGTCGGCTGCCGGCAGCGTGTACGATGCGAGGTACGTGTTGCCGCCGAGCGGGAACGGATACTTGAAGGCACCGTACGCCCACGGCGCACCGTTGTTGTTCACCTGCGTGGTGAGCACGTCCCAGTGCATCGAATTGCTGTCGGTCACCGGGTCGGCCGGGCCCTGTTCCAGCTTGAGTACCGCGATGGGACCGGCGTCCTCCTCGATGCGCGTCGACTCGATGGCGATGAGACGGCCATCAGGCGTCGGCTGCGCGTGGAAGAAGTTGCGATTGTGCGGGCCGAACTCGTGGAAGAAGTGCGAGCCGTCGGGGTTCGCAACAAAGAGCGGAAAGCGGTTCTGCTGTCCGAAGTGCTCCCAGCGCGTGTAGACAACGCGGCCATCAGGCATGAGCGTGGGATCGAAATCGTCGCTCATGTTGAAGCTCACCTGGTGCAGATTCGACCCGTCCATGTTGCACACGTACAGGTTCTCGGACGGCGCATGGTTGTACTCGTCCATCTGGTGCGAGCGCGAGCTCGTGAACAGGATGGTGTTGTCGGGCAGGTACTGCGGGTCGAAGTCGTGCCCGCCGCCGCTGGTCACCTGGCGGAGCCCCGTGCCGTCGGCGCCGATTTCATAGATGTTGCGGTTGGATCCGCCCGGCGGGCGCATCGAGAAGAGGATCTTCTTCCCGTCGAACGACACGCACGGATCGCTCACACTGGCACCGGTGAAGTTCGTGATCGGTGTAACCACGCCATCCGGTGAGATGGGGGAGAGCTTGTACAGATTGCTCTCGGCCCACGTGCGGTTGAGCGTCTCTTCGCCCGTCGTTTTCACGAAGACGATCGCCGCAGTGGTCTCTTCATGGACGATGAGGTCGTCCGGGGCGCTCTGGCGGCAGCCCGCCAGTGTGAGCGCGAGAAGCGCAACCCGCGCTCCGTTCCCGAGATGTTTGTTTCCGGCGATTGTTCGCATGATTCTCCTTCCCATCATCAGCTTCCGAGGTTCCTGTAGAACGCGAAGCCGATGGTGTACTCGCGATAGTCGTAAACGACGGCGCTTTCCTGGTTGAGCTCCTGGCCGATCACCGATGCACCGCGCATCTCACCACGCACCGCCACGTCGTCGCGGATGTAGACCTCGAGTCCGCCGCCGTAGGTGAGCGCGTTCTTGGTGACGGCGTCGGCGTTGAGCGCCTGGCCGGGGTAGACCGTCAGCATGCCGTAGCCCAGCGTGCCATAAGGCTGGAAGCGCCCGGGCAGCGGTTTGCGAACGATCACGTTGAATGTGTGGAGGAGTGCGTGCAGTCCGTCGGCCGGATTGTGTCCGAGCGACGCTTCATAACCGAGCCATGTGTTCGGGCTGTAATTGATGCGGAACGCAAACAGCTCGTTGTCACCCAGCTGTCCGTATGCCGGGCTGAAGCCGATGCGATGCGCAAAACGTTCTGGTCCGCGGCTGATGCGATAACCAGCGCCCTCGAGCTCGGGAACGAGGTAAGTTGTCTTCGTTACCGGCTGTGCAGACGGTTTGGACTTGGGCGCAAGCGGCGCGGCTATCGCCGCGCTATCCGGTGGCGCAACGGCGGTTGAATCCGCGTTCTGCGCAAGCGTTCGTCCTGGCGCCAGCCCGGCCAGCCCGACGACGAGCAATATCGAGATGCGAGTCTTCATTTGAACGACCCGCTCTCCGCCCACTGCAACATTGCCATGTAATTGGGATCGTCGAGTGAAAAGAAGAACGAGCCGCCCCCGTGGGTGGCGCCGCCGCATTCTGCAGCGAGCGGCTTCAGCACCAGCGGACTGTCCTTCGGATCCGACCCCGTCACCTGCATGCACGCCTGGGTGAAATCGTAGTGCGCGTTCTTGTCGTTAGGAGGCGAAAGCTGGAAGGTGCCGCGTATCCCGCCGCCATGACAGTTCATGTTGTCACAGCCCAGCGAGGCGAGAACGGGTTCGACGTTGGCGGAAAATTTGTCGTAGCTCAGCACATACGTCTGGCCGCCCGACGGAGGCACAGGGTCCGTGGGCGAGGCGTGATCGCACGCGCCCAGGCAGAGCCCGAGCAGTGCGCATGCCATCGCATGCCTTCCGGAAATGTCCCGTTGTTTCCAGTTCGTTCCCATGCTTGCTTCGTCTCCGTCGAAACGCTCTTCGCGCCCTGTCGGGCGCGTATCCACTCATTTCGCACCGCGAAGGTGCGAAATGCGCGCGTGGTTGAGTACCGCTGGGCGTTCAGGTCCGGTTGGACGGTCGCCCGTATCGCGGTTCTCCGCATACCGGCGCGGCATTTCGATTGAATGGATTCGAGTTACCCGGAGTCAGCAAGGCACGCGCCAAATGCGCGTGAAGGAACGATGGGTTAGAACCAGCGGATGTCGGCGGAGGCGGGAGTGGCGTCGTCTATCTCGACGCTCTTGCGGAGGGACTCTTCGATCCAGATCAGGAAACGACCACCGGCAGCCGGTTCGATCACAATGATGGCAATGTCGTCGCGCGACTTTGCAAGCTGGCGCGCTTTCTCGGAGCCGAGCACAAAGAGCCCGGTATCCCACGCATCGCACGTGAGCGCGCTCCTGCTCACGACCGTGACCGAGCTCACACCCTGCGCCGGCCATCCGGTGCGCGGGTCCATGATGTGGCTGTAACGTTTCCCGTTCTCGTCGATGAATTGCTCATAGTTTCCGGAGGTGGAGATGGCTTCATCGTGAAGACGCACGCGCAGAAAGTGCGCGTCCGTGCTGGCCGGGTTACGGACACCCACCACCCATCCGTCGTGTGCGGGCGCGCTGCC
>DATEHD010000283.1:0-17185 GCA_035279765.1 Candidatus Krumholzibacteriia bacterium
GCGGGATCGCTTCATATTATCGGAGATCGAGCAATTGTTGCGGGCTACTTCTCGGGCATGTCGCCACTCGCCGGCAAGGTTGTCAAACCTCACGGAAGCAGAGACGCGTTTGTGATGAGCATTCCGCTCTCACCGCGAAAAAATTAGAAAATATTTTTGTAATATTGTTGCACTCGCTCTTGACGACTTTTTGGAGCGATTTTGCTTACGCGAAATGACATCGCACAGTTCAGCGTGTAGATGCATCATCTCATCGCTGGTCAATTATCTTTCACTCGCCTTCCGGTTTCGAAATCTCTGCTCTCGTTCCTCTCTTGTGCGCGAATTGAGAGAGCCGAAAACACACCTATTATATTCATCACAGCAGTTGACTCCTTCCGTTGCCCAGGAGGTTGCTGTGATGGAACGCCGCAGGTTGAGTAACGATGATCTGGTTCTTAGTCTTGCGGAGAATGTTGCGCGCGAGCGCGGAATGACAATCGAAGTCCTCCACGACTTGAACGAGATGGAGCGCCGTCGCCTCCACCTGGATCTCGGATACAGCTCGCTCTTTGACTACTGCACCCGGAAACTGAAGTACTCCTCCTCGGCAGCGGCGCGGCGGATTCAGGCCGCTCGATGCATTCGCCGTTATCCTGTCGTCCTCAGGATGCTGGAGTCGGACGAGCTGAGTCTGACGACAGTGGCATCTATCGCCAACATTCTCACTCCCCAGAATTGCGAAACGATCCTGAAGCGTGTGCGCGGTTTGTCGTGTCGGCAGGTAGAACGGGTTCTGTGTGAGTATCGGTCACCGGTGGGGTATCGGGATCGAACACGCCCGGTCCGGGTGGTTACTCCCGGCGTCGGGAGTGAATACAAACAATTCGCCCAGTTCCTGGCGGACGATGAGTTTGTAGCGCTGTTTGAAGAAGTGAAGGCGCTGATGTCGCGCGACGGCCACCTCCCCTCGATGGCGGAAGTGCTCAAGACTGCGCTGCGTGAATATCGCGACCGGCACAGTGCGATCGCGCGCCAGCACAGAAGAGAAGCGAAAAACGGAGCCGCGAGTCTTGGCTCCCGGCGCCGGGAGCGGAACGACGCGCCGCAGGCGCGTCATATACCGGATGATATGAGGGATGCGGTGTTTGTGAGAGACAATGGCCGTTGCACGTTTGTCGCGAAAGACGGCACGCGCTGCGAATCGAGACACGGACTGCAGATCGACCATATCAAACCGTTCGCCGCGGGAGGGACGCACGCCATATCGAACTTGAGGCTCTTGTGTGCCGCGCACAACCGCCGTGCGGCAGAGCTCACGCTTGGGACTCACGTCATGCAACGGTACCTGGCGCCGGCGTGATCGCCGGAAAGGGCGCAACGCGCGCCACAAGGTCGGCGCGGCGCGCGGCTTGATCGCGCCGGTATGCGTGCGTATACTTCGGGTTCAACATGCGCAAATGCGTGCGAGGCAATGCTTAAATGGATAAGAGAATTCTCTGGGTTGACGACGAAATCGAGCTTCTGAAGTCCCATGTGACCTTCCTGCAGGGGAAGGGCTACAAGGTGGATACGGCCACCAACGGGGCCGACGCGCTCTCGCTGGTCAAAGCGCACAAGTTCGACGTGATGCTCCTCGACGAGTCGATGCCCGGACGCGGCGGGCTGGAAACGCTTGTGGAGATCAAGGACACGGACCCCGCGCTTCCGGTCGTCATGATCACCAAGAACGAAGAAGAGCGCCTCATGGACAACGCCATCGGCCTCAAGATCCAGGACTATCTCCTGAAGCCGGTGAGCCCGCTCCAGATCTACAGCGCCTGCAAACGCATCCTCGACGCCCCTAGAATCCAGGAAGCGCGCGTCTCACCCGACTACATCCGCGAATTCAACGAGCTCAACTCGCTGATGCAGGACAACTCGTGGGACTCGTGGCTGCGCGTCCATCGCCGGCTGTGCATGTGGGACCGTGAATTCGACCAGTTCCGTCAGACCGGCCTCGAGTCCACGCACGACGACCAGCGCCTCAACGCATCGCAGCACTTCAGCGATTTCATCGAGCGCAACTACCGCAACTGGGTGAACTCGGACAAACGCCCACCCATGAGCATGGATATCTTCCCGAAGCATATCGCGCCGCACCTGCAGGCCAACGAAAAGGTGTTCTTCATTCTCATCGACTGCGTCCGTCTCGACCAGTGGATGGTGATCGAGGAGTTTCTCACCGAACAGTTCGAAGTGCAATGGGACTACTACCTGTCGATCCTGCCCACGGCGACGCCGTACTCGCGCAACGCCATCTTCAGCGGAATGTTCCCGGACGAGATCTCCCGCCGCTATCCGGACAAATGGCTGGAACGCAGCACCGAAGAGTCGAGCAAGAACAAGTACGAGTCGTTCTTCCTCTCCGAGCAGATGCGCAAGCACCGGCTGGATGAGAGCAAGCTGCGCTATCACAAGATTTTCACCGCGGCGGAAGCCTCCGATGTGAAGAAGAAGGTCGCGGGGCTGATGAATTCGCCGTTCGTGGCGCTGGTGTTCAACTTCGTCGACATCCTCACGCACGGGCGCAATCAATCCGAGATCCTGCAGCAGCTCCTCCCCAACGAAGGAGCCTTCCGCTCGCTCATGCGCTCGTGGTTCTCGCACTCGGTGCTGCGCGACATCCTGAGCGACCTCGCGCGCGCCAAGATCAAAGTGGTGCTCACCACCGATCACGGCTCGATTCTGGGCCGCAAATCGGCGCTTGTGTACGGGCGTCGCGACACGTCGACCAATCTGCGCTACAAGTTCGGCGACAACCTGAAGTGCGACGAGCGCCAGGCGATCATCGCGCGCCGTCCGGAGGAATACCGGCTGCCGGCCGAGTCACGCACGAAGAACTACGTGTTCGCGCGCGAGTACTACTACTTTGTCTATCCCACCAACTTCCGCGAGTACGAAAAAGCGTACGAAAACAGCTTCCAGCACGGCGGTGTCTCGCTCGAAGAGATGATCCTCCCGTGCCTGACGCTGACGCCGCGCTGAGGCACCCATGAGCGAGCGACGCGTCATTGCATGCACGGTGCACACGGCGTCGGAAGCGGACACCGCGCGCTTCGGTGCGGAGCTCGGCGCATGCATCGAACAGGGCACATGTGTGAGCCTGGTCGGCCCGCTGGGCGCCGGCAAGACGGTGATGGTGCGCGGCCTCTGCCGCGGGCTCGGCATCGATGACCATGTCGTGAGCCCGACATTCATTCTGCTCGAAACCTTCGAAGGCAGGCTTCCGGTCGTACACGTCGATCTCTATCGCCTGGAGCACGAGCGCGAGCTCGAGGAGCTGGGCGTGTTCGATTATGTGCGCGACGGCGCGGTGCTGCTCGCGGAATGGGGAGACCGCTCCCCGCGACTCCACGGCATGGCCGACGTCGAAATCAAAATCGAAGGCACCGGGGGTGAGCGCTCGATCACGGTACATGCCGTGCCCGAGCTCGCGGACGCATTTGCGGAGATTGCATGGTAACGCTAGCGCTGGATACATCGCACCCGGTGGGAAGCGTGGCGCTCGCGCGCGACGGAGAGCTCCTGGGCAGCGAAACCTTCCGTGAGCCGTCCTCGCACCTGGTGGCGCTGGGGCATGCGGTGGACCAGTTGCTCTCCTCCGCTGCGCTCACGCCGGAGCACATCGACAGGCTGGCGGTGGTGACGGGACCGGGGAGCTTCACGGGCCTGCGCATCGGGCTTTCCTTCGCAAAAGGGCTGCACGCCGCGCGCCATACTCCCATCGTGACGATCAATGCGCTCCAGCTTCTCGCTCTGCCGTGGCTCGCGCCGGGCGCACGCGTGTGCGCCATGATCGATGCACGCCGCGGCGAAGTGTACGGGGCACTCTACGAGCGCGCGTCGAGTGATGCGCTCGAAAAGGACGCGTCGGCCGCCTACGAACTGGTGTCTCCGCGCCCGGAGACGCCGCAGGCGTTCATGGCTGCGCTCACGTACACGCCGGAAGCGTTCGTGGGCACGGGAGCCTTCGAGCATCGCGACATGTTGCGCGCGAAATTTCCGGGCGCCATGGTGATCGAAGGCGCGGCGATTTATCCATCCACCTCGCACCTGGCGTCGATCGCGCACGGGATGCCGCCGCTCAGCGAAGACGCGGTGCGAAGCCTGGAGCCGCTCTACGTCCGCCCCAGCGGGGCTGAACGGTTGCGCGCCCACGCGCGTCATGTGGAGGGGCCCGATGCCTGACATGACGCTGGAGCCGCTCGCGGAATCGCACCTGCAGGATGTGCTGCGCATCGAGCGCGAGTGTTTTCCCGCGCCGTGGACGGAAACGATGTTCCGCCAGGAAGTCGAGGAGACGTGGCTCTCACGCTCGTTCGTAGCAGTGCAGGACGGGCACGTGGTGGGCTACATCATCGCGTGGTTTCTGCGCGGCGAAGTGCATGTGCTCAATGTCGCGGTCACCGCGAAGTACCAGCGCCACGGCATCGGACGGCGCCTGATGTCACACGTGATCGAGCTGGGCGAGAAATCGGACCACCACCTGGTGACGCTCGAAGTGCGCGCCAGCAACGACCCGGCCAAGCTGCTGTACGTGACGATGGGATTTGCGCCGGTGGGCGTGCGCCGGCGCTATTACCGCGATAACGACGAGGACGCCATCGTCATGGTGAAGCGCCTCGGTGAGCGGAAGGCCACGTGAGTCTCGCCATCGTCGCGGGCAGCGGTCTCGCCGCGCTCGCCGACATGCTTGTCGTCGAAGAGACGATTCCTTTTGAAAAGATTCCGGGTGTCGGAGCCGCCACGGTCCATGGACACGCGGGCAGGGTCCTGCGCGGCACGATCAACGGGCACGCCGCCCAGCTGCTGGTGGGGAGGCGTCATTTCTACGAGGGAGAGCCCCGCGCGATAGCGCGGCTGATCGATTTTGTGGCCGAGGCAGGAGCAAACGCACTGCTGGTTACCTCCGCTGCCGGGGGTCTCAGGAGGGAGCTTGGTACCGGCGAACTGGTCATCATCCACGACATCATCGACTACCAGAATCGGCGCGCTCTGGTGTCCCATGAACCTGCCGCGCGCTCGCGCGGTATATGGGTTGACGCGCGTCTTACCCGGCTTTTTGAGGAAGCGGCAACCCGCGCGTCTGTTCACTGGCAGCGCGGCGTGTCGGCATGCGCGAGCGGCCCCCTCTATGAGACGGTCGCGGACGTGGGATTGCAGCAGTTCATGGGTGCGCACGTGGCCACGATGTCGGGAGCACCGGAAGTGACGCGCGCCAACGAGATCGGGCTCCCGGCCGCGGCGGTCGCGGTGGTCACCAACCCCTGTACGGGCATCGACGCCTCGGTTCCGGACCACCTGAAAGTACTGGCCGCCAGCGCCGAAGCGGCCCGGGGATTGCAGCAAGTGATCAGCCAATTCATTGAGAAACTTTGAGTTAGCATGCGCCACCAGAAGGCAGGGGGCGGATTAAGGGCGAGATTGGGGTTGTGACGGGTTTGGGCCGGGGCTATAGTCTCCTTATCCCGTCGGGTTTTTTTAGGAAGAGGGTGCGTTCTAGTTGTCCTGGTTCAAGCGGGAAAAAAAGGGCATTCAGCCCATTCAGAAAAAGCAGGTCCCTGACGGCCTGTGGAAGAAGTGCGAGATCTGCGGCGAGATCCTTTACGTAAAGGAGCTCGAGAAGCGGTTGTGGACGTGCTCCCGGTGTGGCAACCACTTCATGATCTCGACCCAGCAATACATCGAGATCCTTTCCGATCCCGGCACCTTCCGCGAAACGCACACCGGCCTCGTCTCGGGTGATCCGCTCAATTTCAAGGATCTGAAAAAGTACACGGACCGCATCCGCGAGTACCGCGAGAAGACGGGCATGGACGACGCGTTCGTCACCGGCTTCGCGAAAATGGGCGAGCGCGACGTCGTGCTCGGCATCATGGACTTCTCGTATATGGGCGGCAGCATGGGCTCGGTGGTGGGCGAGAAGTTTGCCCGCGCCACCCAGGACGCCATCCTCCGCCGCCGGCCGCTGATCGTGGTATCGCGCTCGGGCGGCGCGCGCATGCAGGAGTCGATCTACTCGCTCATGCAGATGGCGAAAACGAGCGCCATGCTGGCGCGGCTCTCCGAAGAAGGACTGCCCTACGTTTCGATTCTGACCAACCCGACCACCGGCGGTGTGACCGCCAGCTTTGCGAGCCTGGGCGACGTGATCATCGCGGAGCCGAAGGCCTTGATCGGCTTCGCGGGTCCGCGCGTCATTCAGCAGACAATCCGCCAGGACCTCCCTGAAGGCTTCCAGCGCAGTGAGTTTTTGCTCGAGCACGGCATGATCGACATGATCGTTCCGCGCGACGAGCTGCGACGCACCCTCGAAGAGGTGCTCGACTTCATGTGCGCAAGGGCCGTTTCCGCATCGGAACAGGACGTGAAGGATGGCTCGCAGTCTCCGGCCGTTTCCTGATCTCTCTCCTGACTTACCGCCCAATCTGAAATTCGTCCTCGGTCTCTCGCCTTCGGCGATGACGCTGGGGCTTGGGAACATCTCTGCCATGCTGGACCGCTTGGGGCACCCGGAGCGCGCGTTTCGCTCGGTGCTGATCGCGGGCACCAACGGCAAGGGGTCGACCACGACCATGCTGGCGTCGATAGTTGCGCACGAAGGCCTGAGGACGGGCCGTTACATTTCTCCTCACGTTTTTCACGTCGCTGAGCGCATTTCGGTGGACGGTGATTTTGCCTCCATAGACGAGTTGGAGGCGGCTGCGGCGAAGATTTCGTCGCTTCGCGACGATATTCAGTACAGCTACTTCGAAGCGCTGACAGCGATCGCCTTTTTGATTTTCGCGGAGCGCGGGGTGGAGGTCGCCGCGCTCGAGGTGGGCCTGGGGGGCCGCTTCGATGCGACCAATATTGTTTCTCCCACCGCGAGCATCATCACAAGCATCTCGCTCGACCACCGGCGCATCCTGGGCGATACCGAAGAAGCGATCCTGGGGGAAAAGCTGGGGATCACACGGCCGGGGGTTCCGCTGTTTGTGGGAGACCTTAAGCCACATCTCATGGATCTCGTCCGCGAGCGTGGGAAGAGAGATGGTTTCCCTGTCTTGGAACTCAAGGATATCGGCGACGCGAGGATTCTGAGCGAGTCACTGGGCGGCCTCGAGGTGGACCTCAAGACCACCCGCGCCGATTACGGGCGGATTCGCGTTCCATTCCCCGGGTCTCACCAGGCGGCAAATTGCCTCTTAGCGACATGCGCGGGTGAAGTTCTGGTTCCGACTCTTTCCCACGTGCGCGCGGGCATCGAGGAGGCGTTCATCGCCGGGCGGTTCCAGGTGATCGAAAAGGGCGGCCGGACCTTCATCCTCGACATCGCCCACAACGAGGAAGCCCTGCGCGCCACCGCGGCGCACCTCGCGGAGTTCGCCCCGCGCGAGGACGTACTGCTTATATTTGGATTGTTGCGCCGTAAAGAGCTCTTCGACGCGCCGGTTCATCTCCTGAAGGCTGCCGGCGCCCTCTGCCTCGTCGAGCCGGAATCGGAGCCGGGCAGCACGGACACGGCGTTCGCTCCTCACGAATTGCTGCAGCACTTCTTCCTTCGGCACTTGCCGGATGCGTCCACGGACGTCATTCTGTGGAACCGCCGCGACGAACGCGACGATTCGCTGGCGCGGCTGGCGGAACGGCTGGAGCGGGCGGGGGACCACCATCGTGTGGTGGTGGCGGTGGGTTCACACCGCATCGTGCAGGATTTTGGACGAAGAATCTGGCATCCATGAAGCCGTATCTCGGGATCGACATCGGAGGAACCAACATCAAGATCGCCACGGTTTCCGCCACGGCGGAAGTGGTCGATCGCGGCTTGATCGAGACACGCGCGCCGGAAGGCGCCGCGCGTGCGTTCGCGCGTATTCACGCGGCCGCGCAAGCGCTGGGCAAGGGCGGCATCGAGGCGGTGGGGATCGGCTGCGCCGGTCTCTTCGACGAGCGCCGTGGCGTGCTCACCGCGTCACCCAACTTGAAAGCATGGGAGGGCTCGGCCCTGGCGCGGCTCGCCGCGAAGCACTTCTCGGTTCCGGTTCTGATTCAGAATGACGCCACTGTCGCCGGTTACGGCGAGTCGGTGGTACGCGGAACGCGCGGGCGCAACCTGGTGCTCATCACGCTGGGGACGGGAGTGGGCGGCGGCATCGTGATGGACGGACAGATCGTGCGCGGGGTCACCGGCTTCGGCGGCGAAATCGGACACATCACTGTCAATCCGAAGGGGCCGAAGTGCCATTGCGGACGCAATGGTTGTCTCGAGGCGTACGTAGGATCCTATGGCATCGTGCGCACCGCCAACGAGCTCCGGCGCGCCTCGCGCGGACGCCGCGCTGCTCAGGATGAAAAGCTTACCGCCTACCTCGTCTTCGACAGAGCCAGCGCCGGTGACAGGTGGGCGCGCGAAACTGTTCGCGTCACCGGTGAGTATCTTGGTATCGCGATCGCCATCCTGCTCAACACGCTCAATCCGTCGGTCATCGTGCTCGGAGGCGGCGTCTCCGCCAGCTTCAAGGCGCTCGAGCCCCATATACGGCGCTCGGTCCGGCGTTACGCCTTCCCGGAAATGATCGCTGCGGCGCGCATCGAGCGCGCGCGACTGGGCAACGACGCCGGCATGGTGGGTGCCGCCATGCTTGTGCGCGACGCTATTACGAAGAGGCGAAACTAGCAAGGCGAGCGCGATGGCGAAGCATGAGTTTCATCGCCGGCCTTTCGCAGCGCGAGCCTTGCTCGGGTGGGGTGTGGTGTGGGCGCTGTATGCCGGCGTCAGCTTCGCCCAGACGCCGCCTTTGATCCCAACGCCGGTTCCTTCCAACCATTTCGACGTCAGCGCCGACAGGAGCGAGCTCAAGAAGATCAATGGCGAAACCGTCCTCGAGCTGACAGACAACGTCCGCATCCTCCACGGCGATGTCACCGTCACCGCCAACCGCGGTGTGTCGTTCACGATTCAGAAGCGCACGCAGCTTTTTGGCAACGTGAAGGTCGTCCAGCAGACGATGACCATGACGGGTGACGAAGGCGAGTACCTGCAGAACGAGGACCTCGCCATCCTGCGCAAGAACGTGCACATCGTCGACCGCGGCTGGCAGGTCACCTGCAACGAAGTGCGCTATTCGCGGCTGACCGGTGAAGCGTGGCTCCTGGGACAGGTCAACGGACACGATTCGACAACCACGATACACGCCGATCGCCTGCTCTACCGCCGTCTGAGCGAGGAGGCGGAGGCGTTTGACAACGTGCGCATGACGAATTCGAAAGAGGATCTCGTCGTCACCGGCGACCACGGCACCTACTACCGCACGAAGGGCAAGGCGGTCGTCGACCGCAACCCGCGCCTGGTCTCCGGTACGAAGGATGCCGAGCCGGTCACGGTGATCGCCGACACCATGCGCGTCTTCCCCGACAGCTCGCGCGCCACGGCCTATTACAAGGTGAGCATCATCAAGGGCAACACGGTGACGCAGTGCGACTCGGCCATGGTGTACGACGACAAGAAACAGGTGGAGCTCTTCGGCAAACCGCTGGCGCGACAGCAGAACATGTTCATGAAGGGCGACCACATGAAGGCCTTCTACACCGAGAAGGAGGTCAACCGGATCGACATCACCGGCAACGCCGAGATTCGCGAGACGCCGCGCGATTCGCTGGTGATCGGCCGCGACAACTGGATGAAGGGCGACAAGGTCACGCTCTACCTGCGCAACAACGATGTCGACTCGGTGTGGGTCAACGGCAACGCGCAGAGCGAATATCACCCGGACACGCCCGCCAAAGTGGAGGCCAATCGCGTCCAGGGCGACAAGATGTTCATGCGTTTCGGCGACAAGGAAGTCGAGTGGGTGGACGTGCAGGGGAAGGCGTCGGGCACGTACCGCTACGTCGATCTGAAGAAGGGCGAAACGGCGGACAGTCTGCGCGCGGCCGGCGACTCGACGCTCAAGTACATCCCCTTCGAGACCAAGGCGCAGAAGGTGGAGTACGCCGCCGAACGCATTCAGTATGACGCGGCCAAGAAGGACCTGTTCCTCCGCAAGACGGCGCAGGTGTCGTATCGCGGGAGCGAGCTGACCGGCGACAACATCACGTATCACTCGTCGAACCAGATCATCGACGCCAACGGCAGTCCCACGCTCACGGAAAACGGGCAGAAAATCTACGGCGAGCGCATGGACTACGACATGGACAGCGCCACGGGCCTGGTCACCAAAGGCAACACGCAGTACGAGCAGGGTTACTACAGCGGCGAACATCTCGCCAAGGTGGGTGAGCACGAGATGAAGGTGTGGAGCTCGTACTACACGACGTGCGACCTGAAAGAGCCGCACTACCATTTCGCCGCCAAGAACATGAAGGTCTACCCGGACGACAAGGTGTTCACCGGGCCGATCTGGCTCTACGTCGGCAAGACGCCGATCTTCGCGCTGCCGTTCATGGCCAACTCGATCAGCCGCGGCCGCCGCTCGGGATTTCTGCGCCCCGACATCGAGTTCGGTATCACGAACAACAGCAACCGCTTCATCCGCAACCTGGGCTACTACTGGGCGACCAACGATTACACCGACTTTACCTTCATCGCTGACTTCGATGAGGACGTGCGCTGGCGCCTCTACATCGGCAACCGCTATGCGCTCCGTTACCGTTTCAGCGGCGACGTCAACTACAACTACGTGCGCGACGTGGACGGGAAGGGCGCGGAGTGGACGGTGGATTCGTCACATAACCAGAACCTGGGCGAGCGCTTCACGCTCAACGCCAACCTGCGCTTCGTCTCCAGCGATGCGGCGCCGCAGAGCGTCAATACCATCGACAACGTCAGCCGCTTTATCGATCGCTCGCTGCACTCGAACGTCAGCCTGCGCAAGAGCTGGAGCTCGTCGGCAATCAGCGTCTCGGCCAGCCGCGTGCAGAACCTCAACATCACCGACACCGAGGCCAACAAGGTCAGCATGACGGCGCCCGACATCCAGCTGTCGATTCCGTCGCGCAATCTGTATTTCGGGTCCGACGCCGGCGCACCCAAGGGCTTCACGCAGAGCCTTCTCAAGAACACGCGCTACTCGCCGTCGCTGTCCGGGAGCTTCCAGCGCACGGAAAAAGCGTTCGAGAACATCGATATCGCCACGGGTCGTGCGGGTTTGAGCCTGCAGAGCCCGCAGCGCATCGGGTTTCTCACCGTGTCACCGGCCGTCAGCGCCAATCTCACGTCGACGCGTTACAGTCAGAGCACCCAGGAGCACGACCGCGTCGTCATCCAGGGGACGCCCCCTGACACGTTGGTGACGCACTATCCGGCCGTCGACTCTTTGCGAACGCAGCACGACTTCTCGTGGAATTTCGGCGGCAGCACGACGACAAACTTCTATGGCACGTTTTATCCCCGCATCGGGCGGCTGCGCGGCATCCGCCACGCGCTGACGCCGGGGGTTGCCTACGCGTACAGTCCTGCTCGCGGCGACAGGCCGCGCAGCCAGTCGGTGAGTGTGAGTCTGCGCCAGGCGCTGGATCTGAAGGTGGCGGGCAAGGACAGCACGTCGACGGGGGAAGAGAACGTCCACAAGATTTCCAACGTGGTGAACTGGAGTCTGTCGGCGCTGTATCGGCCGGACGCTTCGCTCTACAGCGACATTCCGTCACAACGGGCGTGGAGCTCCGTCAGCTCCGGGCTCAATTTCAACCTGTTCGGGTTGAATCTCTCGCTGAACCACTCGGTCGACCCGTATTCGCTCGACATCCTCAATACGAGCGCCACCTCCCAGTTCCATTTCGGCGGCTCGCATCCGTTCGGACGCACCCAGAAAGTGCAGATCGAGGAGCTCAACACGGTGGCGGCGTCGGACACGTCCAAACGCGACCAGTCGGGCAGTGGCGTGGCCTACACCCAGCGCGACCAGTACGGGTCGTCCCACGAGAAGGCGCGCAAGGACCTCAATCTCAAGGAAGGGCGCCTGCCGTGGAACCTCAACCTGGGCCTGAGCTACAGCAAGAGCCAGTCGGGGCAGACCAGCTCGACCTTGCGCGTGGGATGGGATGTCCAGCTCACCGACAAGTGGCGGATCGATTACTCAACCATCTACGACGTCGAGGACCGCAGCCTCGACGGCCAGAACTTCGGCATCACCCGCGACCTGCACTGCTGGGAGATGAGCTTCTCACGCCAGGTGCTGGGAACCGGTGAGCAGCAGGAATGGCAGTATTACTTCCGCATCACCCTCAAGGCCCACCCCGACCTTTATGGCGAATCGGGAAGCCGGGGTTTGAACGGTCTCATGGGCCAGTTCAACAGTGTGTATTGATCCGGCCGGCCGTACGCTACCCGGAATTCAGCGTCCCCATGCCCCGAACCCTCGAATAAATGTTGACACATTTTTTTGATGCCTCCTAAAGTGCGCGTGAGATCGGGAAGGAGGTGAGATCGTGAATAAAACAGAACTCGTCGAGCGCATCGCGCAGAAGACGGGACTCACGATGAAGGACTCCAAGAACGTCATCGACGCCATTTTCAGCACACACACCAAGCATGGCATCATCGCGGCCGAATTGAAGTCGGGCCGCAAGGTACAGATCACCGGCTTCGGGACGTTCCAGGTCCGCAAGCGCAAGAAGCGCGAGGGTCGCAATCCGCAGACCGGGGCGACCATCGAGATTCCGGCGACGAAATTCCCGGCATTCTCCGCGGGCCGCGCACTGAAGGACCGCGTGAAAGTGTAGGGAACTGGTTACGGTTTCATCTTCGACAGGCGGGAGGCGCAATTCGCCCCGCCTGTCGTCGTTTTCCCTCCGTAGTTCATCCTTCCGTTGTCCATGATTGCACGCCATGCAATTCCGCCCGGCGGCGCTTTGCCGCGTATTTCCCGTGGGTTAGCTTTTCATCACGTCCCCTCACCGACGGTATTGGAGTCCGGAAAGGCGCTATTTCTATGAAAACGAAACTCACACTTGTAGTCGCTCTGGCCTTGTCTCTGGCCACGCTGACCGCGTTTGCGGCCGAACAGGCGGCGCGGGACTCGACATTGGGTGGCACCACACCACCCACGACGAGTCCGAGCACAACGGCTTATCCGGGCGGTACCACGCCCGGCGGTTCGTACGGGAGCATGGGAAGCAGCAGCGGCTTCCAGAGCTTCCAGAATCTGAGCGATGCCCAGGCTCTCTCTGTGATCGCTGCCATCGACAGCAACGAGATCCAGGCGGCCGGGTTCGTGCAGAGCCGCAAAGACGGCAAACACTCGAGCAGCACCGGCATGAACAGCTCAACCGGTGCCGTGACGGACAAGCTCGAGGATTTCGCCGAAGATCTGCGCAAGGACCATGAGAAAAATCTCAAGGATGTGACGGCACTGGCGAAAAAGCTCAACCTCACCATTGCGACGCAGACGGATCCGGCGCTCACGCTGAAAACCGAGGGCAAGCAGGGCCTGTCGACGCTGAAATCGGCGTCGGGTATGGACCTCGAACGCATCTACGTGAACGCAATGATCAGCGGGCACCAGAGAGTGCTCCAGATCATCGACACGATGACGGGCTCGCTCACCCCGGGTACGTCAACCAGCCCCTCGTCGACCAACGGCACCTCTGCGCTGAGCCCGCAAGTCCGTGACTTCCTGACGCTCACGCGCGCCACCGTCGCGCAGCATCTGCAGATGGCGCAGGACCTGGTGGGACAGGCTTCGATGGGTGGCAGCACCGATCTTCACTGACCGGCACGCTCATGCACGGCGAGATAGGCCTTCGACCGGGATGGGTCGGAGGCCTTTTCTTTTTTGGGCCTGCGCAACATCCGGGGCGAGTTGCAAAGCGACTGCCGCCCAACGCCTTGTGGCCCCCGGTAGCGCATGGTATATTCGAGCCCACATGCGCCTCTTACCCGTATTTGCGATCCTGCTCGCACTGGCCGCGGGTGGTGCGGAGACTCCGCCTGCCCCTGCGCCCGATGCCTGGGCTCCGGACGCCCGCCTCTTCTACGAAAGCGACACGCGCGCGTACTACCGCCCCTGTGGCTGACACGCCAATGCCTCTGGCGGACTTGCCCGGCGGGCCGGTCTTCTGAAGCAATTGCGAGCCGACGCGGCACCGTTGTGGGCGGTCACCGCGGGTGATTTCTACGGAACGGCGGACGTATTCAACGAGGCCAAGTCGCATTTCGTGGCCGAGATGATGCCGGTGTTGGGATATGACGCCATCGGCATCGGCGAGATGGATCTCAACTTCGGATTGGGAGTACTCGCCAAGGACGCGAGGAAATATCACCTGCCGATCGTGTGCGCCAACCTGGTCGCGCGCGTGGACTCGGTCAAGGTGCGCGAGAAAGGCCCCGAATACGACGCGGCGGACAAGATGGGAACGGCGTTTGTGCCGTATCACATCGTGGAGAAGAAGGGCATCCGCATCGGATTCATCGGCGTGATGTCGCCCGCCACCAAGCAGCGCGGCTCGGGCGCCTCGTCCGTCGATGCGCTGACGTATACGCTCCAGGATGTGGCGGAATCGATCACGCCACTCATTCCGGAAGTGCGCAAGCAGTGCGACGTGCTCGTGCTCCTCGCGCACATGGACCAGGTCGAGGCGCAGAAGCTTGCCGAAGCGGTCCCGGGCTTCGATCTGATCGTGCTCGGTCACGATCCCGGCAACCGGCCGCTGGGCGAGCCCATCGTGGTGGGCTCGACGCGTATCGTGCGTGCGTCGTCGCAGGGCCAGTACCTGGGGACGATGGACTTGAAGCTCGACGCGACGCATCACATCGCCGAGGCGCGCAATCGTATCTATCCGATGAACGCCGAGCATCCGGACGATCCGGAGATGGCCAAGAAGCTCGACCAGTTTGACGAGCTGAACAAGAAGACGCAGAAGGAGCTCTACGCCAAACAGCAGCTCAAGGGCGAGGCGGGCAATCCCTTCGGGACGCGCTACCTCGGCGTTGGAAGCTGCCAGAGCTGCCACGAAGCACAGTTCCAGGTCTACATGAAGACCGCTCACGCCCACGCCTATGCCACACTTGCATCGGAATTCGTCAATCGCGACACCAACTGCGTCGGCTGCCACGTCACCGGCTACAACGAGGATGGTGGCTTCGGCGGTGTGCGCATGCGCGGAGCGCCGGTTGATCTCACCGATGTCCAGTGCGAAGCCTGTCACGGCCCCGGCGCCGAGCACACGCGCGACGGCAGCTATCGAGCCCGCGCCCGCGAGGCTTGCGTCAAGTGCCACACGCCCAACGATGACCCCGACTTCAATTTCGACAAGGACTGGCCGAAAATCGCGCATTAGCGCGGTGCTCGGTCTCGTCATCGCTCTGGCAGGAGTTGCCCCGGCGGCCCATGCGGCCGAGGCGGAGTCGTTCCTGCTCCCCGGCATCGACATGCGCTCGATCGCCTTCACCGTGGGGGCCTGGTGCCGCTACCGCGTCGTCGACGAAGCGATGGATGAGAGCGACACGACTCTTGTGTATCTCGCCGTGGTGGGGAGCGAGAAGACCGCAGCGGGCACGGCCTACTGGCTCGAAGTGGAAAGTCGCGTTCCCGGCCGCGGCAGCGCCGAACGCGACGCCGCGCGCGCGCTGGTGGACGAGCGCATTCACACCATGGCCGACGGCGATTCGCTCCACGCGTACATCTCGCGCTTCTACACGATGAAGGGCAGCGATGCGCCCCAGAAGGGCGACCCGGCCGATCTGAAGAAGCTCACGCTGGTATCACCGGCGACATCGTCGGATTGGAAGACGGAGTCCGGTGCCCCCGTGGAGACGCCGGCCGGCAAGTTCACCTGCGAGCACCGCGTGTTCGATCGCTCGGACGCGCGCGATGTGCCCAGCGGGCGCGTGGTCATCAAGCAGAAGCGAACCGACCACGTCGAGATTTTCACAGCCCCGTCGGTGCCGCTCTTTCACCTGGTGAAGAGCGAGATCGATCGCACGCGCGAATCGCGCACGGTTCCCGCCATCAAGGGCATCCCCGAAACGGGACCGCGCCGTTCGCGTACCACGAGTGTATTGATTGCGCACGGAACCAACGCCAAACCGATCATTCATGTTCGATGAGGGAGCAATCATGAGCGAACGACTGCGTCGCGTGAAATACGCCCAGGATGTTCTCGGCACCATGGGCAACACGCCGCTGGTGCGGCTGAACCACGTCACCAAAGACGTGAAATGCGCGGTGCTCGCCAAGCTCGAGTACTTCAATCCGGGTGGCAGCGTGAAGGACCGCATCGGCGTGTCCATGATCGAGGAAGAAGTGCGCCAGGGCCGGCTCAAACCCGGTGGGACCATCGTCGAATGCACATCGGGCAACACCGGTCTCGGGCTTGCGCTCGCGGCCTCTCTCATGGGCTACAAGTGCGTGTTCACGATGCCTGACAAGGTGCCCGTCGAGAAGGAATACATGCTCAAGGCGTACGGCGCCGAAGTCATCCGCTGCCCGACCAACGTGGCGCCCGAATCACCCGAGAGCTACTACTCGGTGGCCAAGCGCATCGCGAGCGAACGTCCCAACTCGGTTCAGCCCAATCAATACGACAACCCGATGAATCCCGAAGCGCACTATCGCACGACGGGCCCCGAGATCTGGCGCGACACCGCGGGACAGGTGGACGCGTTCGTATGCGGCGCCGGAACCGGAGGAACTATCACCGGCACCGGCCGCTATCTCAAGGAACAGAACCCGAAGGTGCAGATCGTCGGCGTGGATCCCCGCGGCAGTATCCTGTGCGAGTTCTTCGAGACCGGCAAAATGGGGGACGCCGGTTCCTACCTGATCGACGGCATCGGCGAGGATTTCATTCCGGGCGCGTACAACTTCAAGTTCATCGATCGCATGATCACTGTCGAAGACCCGGATGCGATCATCATGACGCGGCGCCTGGCCCGCGAAGAAGGCATGCTGGTGGGGAGCTCGTCGGGTGCGGCGGTATTTGGAGCGCTCAAGTACGCGCGCGATCTCGACGCCGACAAGATCGTCGTCGTTCTCATACCGGATACGGGCGAGCGGTATCTCAGCAAAGTGCACTCGGAAAAATGGCTTGCCGATAACGGCTTCAAAGGCGTTTAGAAACGGATCCAATCTTGCCACTGTCGAGACCCTCAAATTGTTCCAGTGGAATGTTCTCAATTCTGGCGCTACGCGCGAGCTTGGTCCACTAGATGACACTCCATGGACGATACTTGCTCACCTGATAG
>DATEHD010000284.1:0-13024 GCA_035279765.1 Candidatus Krumholzibacteriia bacterium
AGAACGCCACCTGGGGCCCGTTGAAGCGGTCGATGAAGCGCTGCTTTTCCCCGGTGTGCGGCACCACCCGGTACTGCACCTCGTAATTCGAACGCCCGTCCTCGTCCAGTCCCAGGTTGTACAGCTCGAAGTACGCGCTCACCGGGGAGCCCACCGCGTAGCGACGGATGGGGTGCGGGATCACTTCGATCGGACCGCGTGAAAACGGCGAGGGCTCGGTGGTGGGCACGATGCGCTGCGCAAACAGGATGTCGCTCACGGCGAGCTCGTGGTCGAAGTTGCGCGTCGAAACATTGGTGCGGTACGCGGAGGAACGCGTCGAGTCGACGTCGTTCACGCTCACGGCGACGCGATAGTAGCTCCGCGGCAGCGTGAAATACAGCTGCGACGGCATGAGTCGCGTCGGGCTGTCCGCCGAGACGGGGATTCCGATCTCGCGCGTCTGCGTATCGATCACCTTGTAGTTCTCATCCATCACGGTCGCCTTCGCCGAGTACGTACGGCGCACAACCTCCCGGTTGCTGACCGGCTTCACAAGCACTTCCAGGTTCACTTCCACCCGGTTCAGTCCCTCGCCGCCGCGGAACTGTTCGACGTCGAAGTAGAAGGGGCACGCCTTCTTCTCGAAATTGAACGGATACGACGACGGCGTGTCCTCGAGCACGCCTTCGAAGTTCCCCGCCAGCTCCACCGCCTTGTCGCGCTGGAAAACGTCACTCGGGTTGTTGGGGAGATTGTGCAGCCATTCGGTCGAGTTGACGGCGCTGATGTCCTCGGTTTCTCCCGCCGTCCGCGGCCGGAGATAGCGCTGCGCCGCGATCTGGCCCACCGCTTCCTGGACCGCCGTGGGCGCGGGCACGTCCGGGTCGACTTCGGGGTCGCGATACATGTCGAGGTATTGCTGCGGAATCTGCTCCTGGATCGATTCATGGGTGTCGTACACGAGGAACTCGGCGAGATCGGGGGAGATGTCCTGCGCATCGCCGAAGGGCGTGATGTCGTAGACGTAATTGCCGTTCAGGCTGACGTCGCTGAAGCGCACAAGCATCTGGTGGCGCTGGTAGAACCACAGCTCGCCGGGCGGGTGTACCTTGCGTGACGTCACCTCCGACTCCATCTTGCCGCGATAGTCGGGGAAGCCGTAGCGGATCATCACCTCGCCGCGCTTGTCCCAGCCGGGCCACGGCGGCCGCGCAAACTCGGCGCGTGCAATGTCGGCGCGCAGGTAGTGCTCGGTGCGCATCTCGTTCTCGGGCGTTGTCGGCGTGGGGTCGTTGGAGAGCCAGAAGCGCGCGATCCATTGGCGGCGCGCGTCGTCGTTGGGAAGCGTGAAGAACTGCCGCAGCTGGTACGGGTTCATGATGTACTGCAGCGAGGCGATCTCGCGCTGCATGGGCACGCCCAGCTTCTGGATTTCCGCCGGCTTGATCTCGTACTTGTCCGCAGCGCGCGCAGAAAGCGCGAGCGCCGGAACCAGCGCGAGCGCCAACAGCGAAATGTATGTAGTCCGTCTACTCATCGATCAGCGCGTTTCAACATGATCAGGCCGATGATCAAAAATAGAATATTTCCGGCCTGCGCGGCAAAAAAAGGCGGGAGAACGCCGTTGTGGCCCAGCGTCTGGCCCACCCGCAGCACGGCGTAGTACATGAAACTCACTACCAGGGTGAGCCCGAAGCCTGTCGCAATCGACGGTTTGCGTTTGCCCGACGCGAGCGCCACGCCGATCAGCACAAAGATCGCACCCGCGAAGGGGAAGCTGAATTTGAAGTACATGTCGACCATGTACTTCTCGACGTCGCCGCCGCTGCGGTGCACCTTGCTGATGAAGCGCCTGAGCTGGACGAGGTTCATGTCCTCCTCGTTCACTTCTTCCTCGGCAAAATCGTCGGGAGATTCCTTCATCTCGGGCACGGTGAGGGTGTCGAAGGCGGCCACGTTCTCGGCGCCGTTCTTGAAGGTTCGCACGTAACCGCTGTTGAACCGCCAGCGGCCGCGGAGCCAGGTGGCGGATTTGGCGTCGATACGCCGCACCACGGTGTCGTGCTCGAACTGCTGCACGACCACTTCGTAGAGCGTGCGCGCACGCGTGTCGTACGAGGACGCTAGGTACACGAAGCCATGCTCGCCCAGGAAGCGGAAGTCGGTCCTGAGCTCCGGATGCGCGCGCACGCGGCCCTCGATGTCGTAGTGCATTACATCGTCCTTGAGACGATTGGCGCGCGAGACGATGTCGTCGTTGAAATAGATCGAGAACAGGGCGATCACGAGCGAGGTGGCGAAAATCGGCCGCGCCACGCGCGTGAGACTCACGCCCGAGGCGAGGAGCGCGGTAAGCTCGTTGCGCCGCGCCAGCACTCCCATGGAGAACACCGTGCCCAGGAGCAGCGAGACCGGGATCACATATGTCAGCACGAAGGGAAGCGAGTAGAAGTAGTAACGCGCGATGTAGATGAGCTTGGCGTCGTGATCGATGAAATTGTCGATTTCCTCGAAGACGTTGACCGTGATGTAGATGATCACGAACGCCACGACGGCGAACAAGAAAACGCGCAGGAAGCTTTTTAGAAGATATCTATCGTGGATTCGCGGCAGCATGACGGCGGAACCGGGCGCTAAGGAATCCCAACGACGGCCGCTCGAACAGCGCCTGTTCGCTGGCAGCCTTCTTCAACAACACCAGTGCGAGCGCGCCAAACACAATGTTGGGCGTCCACATGGATAGAAACGGCGTCATGAGGCCGCGGTCAGCCAGCTTCTCACCGCCGATCAGACAAACATAATAAACGAGGAAGAACAAAATGCTCAGTCCAATCGCCATATTCATTCCGGAGCGGCTCATGCGGATGGCGAGCGGCGAGCCCACCAGCACAAACACCACGCACGCAAATGGAATCGAATACTTCTTGTCGATTTCGACCTTGTAGCGGTCGATTTGCTTCACGAATGAATCCTGCTTGTTGACCTCGGTCTCGATGCGCTGCTGGGTGAGGTATTCGTCGCGCGCCGCCATGGGAACGCCGGGATAGGCGTTCTGGCCGGGCTGCGGGACAAAACGCGGTTGCGCGGGCCGCGCCGGGGTCTCGTTCGGCCGGGCGTAGTGCGGGGTGCCGTAGCCGGTTGGCGGCCGGCCGCCATGGCGCGCGCTCGCGGCATCGAGTCCGCTCGTCGACGATACCACCGGCTTTTGCCGGCGCTGGGGGTCGTTCTTGTCCAGGAGTCCGAACGTGGCCGACATGCGGTCCGACGCCTCCCGCACGATCTCCTGGCGCGACACCCCGATCTCGCTGCGGATCTCCTTGATCTTGTCCTTCATCATGCGAACGCTCATCTCGCGATCACCGCGGTAGTCGCGCTCGGTGTGCTGCAGGGAGCGATCCACGTCGTGGATGTTGAGCGAGTAGGTCTGGAACGACGTGCGCCGGTACGTCTCGCGCTGCTTTTCCTCGGGGATCTCGTGAATCTGTCCGTTCTGAAGGTCGACGCGCAGGATGTTCTGGCCTTCGATGTACTTGAGCTTGCCCGACTTGGCCACGATGGTGGAGGGCAGGCCCTTCTCGTTGTGGCGGAAGATCTGCACGTCCGAGATGTCGCCGGTACGGTCGTTCTTCTGCGCGAAATAGATGGTGTAGCCCTGCACGTCGTCGATGAAGTGATTCTCGCGCAACTCCATGGTGGGCTGCTTGCGATTGATGTCAATCAACAGATTCAACAGCTTGTGGTTCGACTCGGGCAGCACATGGTTGTTGTAGTAGACGAGGCCCATCGCCAGCAGGGTGGCGGCGATCACTCCGGGGAAGATCATGCGGTAGATGCTGAAGCCGCACGCGCGCATCGCGGTGAGCTCGTTTTCACCCGCCAAAGTGCCGTAAGTCATGAGCGTTGCAGGCAGAACCGCCATTGGAATGATTAATGCAAACATGTGTCCTAAACTGAGCGTAAATGCTTGCAGCACAATGTGAAACTTCACTCCCTTGCCCAGGAAGAGATCGATGTAGCGGAGGATGAAATCCATTATGAACACGAAGGTTATTACCGCCATCGAGAACAGGAAGGGACCGATATAGTTTCGCAGGATGTAGCGCTCGAAGATCATCGCGGGCTTTGGGTTCCGGGAGGACGCAAGGTCAGACCACCGTCATAATACTGATAATTGGTTGGCCTACAAGACGTTTTAATCATCAGGCGCCCCTGACTCCGCGCGCGCTGTGCCGGTGCGCGGAACCCATCGGATCGGGCAGGCGGGGGCGCTTGTCGTTTGTCGCGACTGTCGCCGAACAGCGACACTTTTCCGGTTTTCTGTCCCGGATTCAGGACGAGCTGTGCCCCGCGCCTTCGAGGCGAGAGACCCACGAGAAGGTGATTGGAAACTTTCTTTGACCGATTGGTAACGACGTGCCGTTTCATTGTTTTTCTCGCGTCCAGTCGAAATCGTTGTTGCTTCGCCGTCGCTGGATACGCGCGTCGCTTTCGTTCCTCCTGACCGGCCTGTGCCTCGTGCTCGCGTCGCGGCCTTCGCACGCCGCGGACCAACCCTACTCCGGCTTTCACATCGACCTGCGCCAGGTGTCCCACCTCTACGACACCTCGTACCGCGACCGCGTCACCGATGTGCTCGATGTCGACTCCACGGTCACGTTCGACTGGGAGCACATCAAGTTTGGCAACCAGCGCTATCACGTCAAAACCTTCCTGCCCACCGACTGGGACACGACCAGGACCGTCGTCGACTACACGGTTATACCCGGATACCGGACCGTGTTCACCGTTCCGAAGACGACCTCGTTCGAGAATCTGCCCGAGGACGTCGGCGATCTCACGCTGACACAGGTGCGCGATTACTCGGTTCCGGGGCTGAAGTTCGAGATCAAGTCGATCGACGAGGTGGCCAACGACATTCAGCGCGAGACGCTGCAGTCGGCGTGGAAGGAGAGCATCCGCCAGAACGTCATGACGGCGCCGACGCCGGGTGAGCAGGCCGCGGGCGGCATCAAGTTCAACGTGCCGCTCCCCATGCCGAAGAGTCTCGAGTCCATCTTCGGTCCGGGAGACAAGACAAGCATCACCATACGTGGCCGCGAAGAAATCACGATCGCCGGCGAGACGCACATCACCAAGCCGTTCATCGGCATCGAAGGCCGCCAGAGCCAGTCGCTGTTTCCGTCGCTCGACATGCAGCAGAAGCTCGACGTGAGCCTCACGGGAACCATCGGCGACAAGGTCGCGATCCAGGTGGATCACTCCAGCGAGGCGATCGGCGACAACGCCAACCGCGTGCGCCTCGCGTACACGGGCTACGAAGACGAAGTCATCCAGCTGATCGAGCTCGGCAACACGAGCCTCTCGCTTCCGGGCTCGCAGTTGGTGAGCGTGTCGACGTCGGCGCAGGGGCTGTTCGGCGTGAAGATGCTGGCGAAGGTGGGTTCGACAGACTTCACCCTCATCGCATCGAAGCAGGAAGGTGAAAATTCAAACGCGACGTTTCAACCCACCGGCGGCGCGCTGGGCCAATCCGAGACCGTGACGATCAACGACGTCGACTACATCCGGAACAAGTACTTCTACTTTGACGATCCGCGCGCGTTCATCGGACCGCGCACCGAGAATCCGCAAATCGAGGTGTACCGGACAGTCACGCAGGCCGACTTTGTCGCGCATCCGGAGATCACGCGTATTCCCGGTTTGGTGGTCCCGGACCCGGTGGGTGACGGTCAGTCCATTCGGGATGTGGCTGCGATGCTCAACGCGGGCATCACGCCTCCGGACAACGTCGCGCTGGCACAGGATTTTCAGCTGCTCACCTTCGGCGAGGATTACGACTTCATCATCGACGCCAAGTCGAACCAGACCATCGGTATCGAGCTCTTTGATCCGATTCCGGACACCGCTTTGAAGGCACTTGCCGTCAGCTACATCAACCGGGATGGCGCGGCCGTCGGTGGAAGCTTCGCGACCCTCGGAGTCAACAAACCCGGGCAGGAAAGCCACGTGATGCTCAAGATGCTCAAGCATCCCGATCCGCGCCCGCAGGGGCCGTACGGCTCGGTGTGGCGGCTCATGATCCGGAACATCTATAACCTCGGTCTCACCAACATCGACCAGACCTCGCTCAAGGTGGACATAGAGGACATCATCAACACCCAACGCCTCAACAGCGACACGCCCGCGGGATCGGACGTGAAGTACCTCAAGATCTTCGGTCTCGACCAGACCGATCGTACCGGCACCGGAAAACCTGACGGACTGATCGATCTTACGTACGGTTTCGTCGATCTGAACAACGGCCTCTTGCAGTTTCCGTCCATCGAGGCGTTTGCGCCCGATGACAGCAACGTGACGACCTGGAGTGAGGGGAAGTTTGCGTTCACCGGCGCATACGCAGACCAGTACGCGAAGTCGAAGTCGATCTACGAGCAACTGCTGAGCCCCCAGCAGCAACTGGACGCGCACCAGTATGAAATCCACGTGAGCGCCGTCAGCACGTCGAAGACCTTTCGCATCAACGCGCTCAAGATCGTGGAGGGCAGCGAGACGATCAAGATCGGGGGCGACATCCTGGCGCGCGGCACCGATTACGATATCGATTACGACACGGGCGAGGTGACGCTCAAGGAGCCGGCGCTGGCCAAGCTCACGCCCAACGCGCAGGTGAGTGTCGATTACCAGTTCAAGCCGCTGGGAGGACTCGGGCAGAGCACACTCGCCGGCATGAGCTCGGTGTCGAAGCTCGGCGAAAACCTGCGCATCGGCACCACCATCCTGTACGAATCGCGCAGCTCCAGCGAAACGCGCCCGCGCCTGGGCGAAGAGCCGTCGCGCGCCATCGTGGGAGGCGTCACGGCCTCTTACCAGCACCAGTCACGCCTGCTCACCGATCTCGCGAACCTGCTCCCGCGCGTCGACACCGACGCGCCCAGCACCATCAACCTCGACGGTGAAGTGGCGGCCAGCTTCCCCAATCCAAATACGAAGCACGAGGCGTACATCGAAGACTTCGAAGGCACCGAGGATGCGGACCATATCACGCTCTCGCGCCGTTCGTGGTATCCGGCCAGCCTTCCGTTCGACGCGCTGGGAACGCAAAAGCTTCCCGATCAGCGGCTCAATTTCATCTGGTACAACATCGAGCCTGAGCACGGCGTGCACCGCCGCGATCTCAATCCCACGCTCGACAAGAAAGAGAACACGCTGGTGCAGTCGATGGATATCGACCTCGACAGCACACCGACGTCGGCCACCGATGCTTCCTATGCGGGGATCATGCTGGGCATTCCCAACGGCGGTCTCGACATTTCACAGGGGCAGTTCATCGAGATCTGGGTGAACGACTTCAAGCCGGATCCGCTTTCGCGCCACGGACAACTCCACATTGATCTCGGTCTCATCGACGAGAATTTCCACAACCCGGCCGAAAACAAGTTCGACGACGAGGACAAGAACCGCGACGGTTTTGCGGCCGCCTTCGACGACACGGGCCTCGATGGGCTCTTCGACAGCGAGGGCACCCCGAACGAAGGCGCCACCTCCGCAAACCCGGATCCGGCCGGGGACGACATCGATCTCAGCCGGGATGCGATTACGCATCGCTACGAGAAGGTCAACGGCACCGAGGGAAATCTCATCTACGACACTGAAGATCTCGACAGAAATGGACAGATGACGCGTGACAACGCGTACTTCAGTTACGTGGTCAATCTCGACGACTCGGCCGATGTGGATATCCGCCGCCAGTATCCCGGCTACGACGGCTTCGACAAAGAAGGCCACGAGAATGATTCGTGGCGTTTGTATCGGATTCCCTTGAACAAGGATACGATCGTGAAGAAGAGCGGCATCGATCCTCGCTTTGACGAAATTCGCCACGTCCGCATCTGGTTCGACCAGGCCAGTCAGGTGATACGCCCCATTCGTAACAAGTACGACAGGGACGACAACCGCATTCAGATCGCCGAGTTTTCCATCAATGGCAATCGCTGGGAAGTCGACGGCGTGCACGATCTGGCCGAGAATGTCGTCGACGCCGACACCACGACGATCGGGATCGGCGCCATCAGCACCAAGACGGACCCCGGCGTCTATAACCCGCCGGTCAATCCCAACAAGCAGAACCAGGTTTCCGACAAGGAGTCATCGCTCGCGCTGCGTTACCAGAATCTTCCCGAAGGAGAGCAGGTGCGTATCCTGAAGCGCTTTCTCGGCCAGGGCCAGGACATGACGCTGTACCGCGATCTCAATTTCTGGGTGCACACCGACCAGTTGCGCACAGGCATGGAGTATTACTTCCGCCTGGGTTCGAACGAAAACAACTACTACGAAATCGCGGTGCCGTTCACGTCGAAGCTGTACAACGAGACGGGTTGGGCGCGGGTCGTGGTCAAGACGGCGCAAATCACGGATCTCAAGTTCGTGACCGGCGGCTCGGGAGCTGTCACGGGCGTTGCCACCGACTCGGCCGATCCTTCGCACACGTACCCGATCAAGATGGTGGGAACGCCGAGCCTGCAGTCGGTGCGCTTCCTCTACGCGGGCGTGCGGAATAACTCCAATCCGGACCCGCAATCGGGAGAAGTGTGGCTCGACGACATCTTCAGCGGCGATGTGCAGCGCAACTTCGACCACGCCGAGCGCTTGAGCGCCAACGTGAGCCTCGCGGGCGGCGCTCTCAGCGTGGGCGGCAACTGGGCGCGTACGGGCGCCGACTACCGGGGACTGCGCCAGAAGCGCGGCACGGGTTCGGACGATACGATTCTGAACCTCAACGCACGCACGGACCTGCAGTATTTCCTTCCGCTGGCCGGGTTCTCGGTCCCGTTGTCTGTCGGTTACGGACACAATACGTCGCTTCCCAAATTTCCGCCCAACAGTGACACGGAAATCGTGGATGCCGCGGTGCAAGACAGTCTTCGTACGGAATCGACATCGAAGAGCTTCACCACCTCGCTGGCGCGGCGCACCGCATCCAAGAGCTTTCTCATGCGCTACACCTTCGACGCGCTGCGTCCGAGCTTCTCGTACGGCAAGAACGAGACGACGAGTCCGGCGCAGCGCGACACATCCACCACCATCGCCGGCTCCATTGCCTATCAGCTCAACTGGGCGGGCAGCAAGACGCTGCCGCTGATCGGAAAGAATCGTGTTCGCTGGTGGCCGAACTCATTCGATTTCTCGACCAATGCAACCCGGTCGGAAGGACAAAGCTGGAGCTACCGCGACGGCGAGTTCCACAAGGACCCGTTCCGCTATTCCGCCACGGTGATCAGCCAGGGCAACGTGCGTTACAATCCGTTCCGTTCGCTGGAGAGCAGTTTCGGGATGAGCATCAATCGTGATGCTTCCATTCCGCACGATTGGATGGGTTTCGACATCGGCACGGAAACGGCGCGCAGCAACAACGCACGGCTTTCCTTTGTGCCGCCGCGAAGCTGGTACGGCATCAGCATCTTCGAGCCGAGCGTCGAGCTGCAATCACGTTACAACGAGAACTCGAGCCCCAACGTGCGCGGCCCGGGAGACCCGGTAGGAACGCTCAACGCGGACGCATCGCGCGATGATACGGGGCGCATCCGCTTCGACCTCGCACGCCACATCGGCAGCGTGTTCAAGCTGTTCGGCGTAAATGTCGACGAACTGCAGGGAAACACGCAGGGGGGCGGAGGGGGACAACACCGCGGCGAGCAGCCGCATCCGCAGGGCGGGCAGCCGGATTCGACGGGGCACATTCCGCCCGATTCGACACACACGGCACAACCGGGAACCAGGCACGGCGTGGATCCGCTGCGTGGGTTCGCGCGCGCGCTGTTGAATGTGCGGCCGATTTCAGCCAACATTCAGCACCGTGTTTCGTCGAGTTACCTGCGCATTCCGGAGCGGCCGGACATGATCTATCGTCTTGGCATCGACACCAATGCCGGCCTCGACAGCATCGGCAAACCGGACACGAAGCGGGGGAGTCTGAGCTTCAACGTCGACAGCGGTGTGCAGCTCACGCGAAGTTTCGACGTGCAGGGGCGCTACACACGCGCCACCACCGACCAGGACTTCCGCACCAGCGGACAGAGTCGCACGCTCGCGACCACATGGCCGGACCTGCAGGCCAAGTGGGATGGACTGGGCAATTTCCGGCCGTTGCGCCCGATCCTGACCAACGGGTCGGTGAACATGAACTACAAGGCGACACACGCGGAGAACGGGCAGAAGGGTCAGCCGCCGGTTTCGACAAGCGAAACACTCGCGCTTTCGCCGGCGGTGGACATGACGTGGAAGAATACGATGCAGACGACGCTGAGTGTGTCATACTCCAAGGCAACCAACGACACGCGCGGCTCCAAGTCGCAGACAAACAGCCAGGGGGTTTCGCTCGACTTGAAGCGCGACTTCCGCGGCGGCGGCGGTATCGGTTTCCTGGGCAAGAAAATGAACTGGAACAACGACCTGGAAACGAGTCTTTCCATCACGTACTCGAAAGCCGGCGGAGAGCGCACGGTGCTGGGCGGCTTCAGCGAGCCGATTCCGGCGTCGACATCGTGGCGCGTGTTCCCAACGGTTCGCTACACGTTCTCGAAGAACATCAACGGCAGTGCGTTCATCGACTACGGACGGCAGTACGCCGAGGCCACGCGCCAGACCACCACGACTGTGCGCGTCGGCGTGACGGCCGTGGTCACGTTCTGATTCCTCCCATGCTTGCTTCCCTGCGAACACGAGTCTTCGGGTGGTGCGCGGCAACGGTCGCGATGGCGGCGGCGGGCGTGGTTTTCGGCGCCGGCTGCAATCGTGCCGAAACGCCTGTGTTTGCCGTCGACAGCACGATCACGCACATCAACAGGCAGCTGGCTTTCGGACCGCGGGTGGCGGGGAGTGCCGCGCGGGATTCCTGCGCGCGATACATCGCCCACACCCTCGAGCGCTACGGCGCGCGCGTTACTGTGCAGCCGTTCGAGGTGAAGGATCCGTACGGCGATCGCACGATCCGCATGATGAATGTCATCGGCAGCTTCGGCGCCGCCGGGAAAAAGCGGCTGATGCTGTGCTCGCATTACGACTCGCGTCCGTGGGCCGACCAGGAGAAGGATTCCACGCTGTGGAAGACTCCAATTCCGGGCGCGGTGGATGGCGCGACAAGCACGGCGATTCTCCTGGAGATCGCGCGGCTGGCCGGGAAGCGCGCGCCGGACATGGGCGTCGATCTGGTGTTCTTCGACGGCGAGGACTACGGCAAAGAGCGGGATATCGACTATTACCTGCTGGGGTCACGGCACTTTGCCGCCAACCTGGACGGCTATCGCCCGGTTGCAGCGGTGCTCCTCGACATGGTGGGTGGTGTGGGAACGACCGCGCGCCGTGAAGGGACGTCCGATGATCGCTCGCGCGCGTTCATGGACTACGTGTTCGGGCGCGCGAAGGATCTCGATCTGCGATATTTTGATTCGGCACCCGGGATGGCGATGATCGACGACCACGTTCCGCTCCTGCAGGCGGGGATCGATGCCATCGATCTGTTCGGTTACGACTTCGCGCCGTGGCACACACTCCGCGACGACGGCGCCGCCATCGACAAGGCGAAGGTCGAAGAAGTGGGCATTCTTCTGCGCGACCTGGTTTACAACTTCAAGTATCCGAAATAGGGCACCAGCTCATCTATAAGACCGTCGCGTGCCGGAGATATTGAAGGATCTCCAGTAGTGGCGGTTTTTCTCTTCTATGGTTGAAAGGAACGACCGCTCGCGCCGGGGATTTTCGAATGATCCCCTGCGCGGCGGTCGTTCTTTCTTTTCCGAAAAAATCTTTTCTTGTGAAAAGAAAAACTTTGACGAGCTTTTAAATCGTCTTTTTCTGATTTCTATATCGCACGCACAGGATTGCACTACGCTGCTTCTCCTGCCATCTAAACGTCGTTTTCAATAATTGCATTTCTTTCGACATCGCTCGCGAGATCTCGCAATACATCGCAAATCACGATGTCGAAAATGATGCTGTTATATTGTGCAGAGCAGTGGGCGTTTTCGGGAGGTTGTGTCGTGAATCTGCATCAACTGAACAACTCGGAGTTTCATGTCGAGTTCGAGAAGGCGGCGCGAGCAAATCAGTCATCCGCAATCGTGGTGCTTCATTTCATCAATGATTGCGAGCGGCGGAAGTCATACCTCGATCTTGGATACAGCTCAGTCTTCAGCTACTGCGTGCGCAGGCTGAAGTACTCCTCATCCACCGCGGGGCGATATATCCAGGCGGCGCGATGCATCCTTGAGCATCCCGAGATGCTTGCCATGTTGGAAGCACGCGAGATCAGCATCAGCACGATCTGCCAGATTGCCTCGATTCTCACTGAAGACAACAAGCAATCAATCCTCGAGCGGGTGAGGGGACGATCACGCCGCGAGGTGGAGCGCATCGCATGTGACTATCGACCGCCGGTCGCTCTTTCCGATCGCATGGACCCGGTACGGGTCGCTACCAACAATGGCGAGCGGCATATGGTGTTCACGCAGTTCCTGGCACCGGAAGAGTACGCCGGGATTTTTGATGAGGTCAGGGACCTGATGCCGGGTGACGCGAGCTATGGCGATGTCTCGTTGGCGGTCTTCCGTGAGTATCGCGATCGTCACCATCCGATTGCGCGGCAGGCGAGACGTGAGACGAAAAAAGGATCAGCGAGTCTTCACTCCCACCGGTGGGAGTGCGACGCCGAACATTCGCGTTACATCCCTGACGAAGTCAGGGATGTTGTATTCGTCCGCGACGGCGGCCAGTGCACGTTCGTTGCGCGGGACGGAACGCAGTGCCAGTGCCGAAAGGGCCTCCACGTCGATCACATCACGCCGGTCGCCAACAGTGGCAGGAACGAACTGTCGAACCTGAGGCTTCTGTGCGGCGCCCACAACCTTCGTGCCGCGGAGCTGGCCATGGGCATGCACGTCATGCAGCCGTACTGGAGGGCGCAGTGATGGGCCGTCCGCGAATGGCAGGCATGTGCCCTCCCGGCCCCGCCATCCCGGGCCGACCGGCCGCCGGAAGGCGTCCGCTG
>DATEHD010000285.1:0-6585 GCA_035279765.1 Candidatus Krumholzibacteriia bacterium
CGAGATGCGCACGCAGCACTTCGTTCTCGGTTCCGGTAAAGGGCGGTGCGCCCGTCAGCAGTTCGAAAAGCGTTGCGCCCAGGCTGTAGTAATCCACCGCACGCGTCAGCGCACGCTCACCGCGCACCACCTCGGGTGCAATGTATTCGGCGGTCCCCACCAGCCGCACGGCAGCGCCCACGCCGCGACGGAACGTGAGACCGAAATCGATCAGTTTGATGACGGGGCGGGCGCCGTCCCCCGAGGCCACACGCGAGACGAGAATGTTGGAAGGCTTGATGTCCTGGTGCAGCAGATTGCGCGCGTGTACAAACACGAGCGTCTCGCAGATTTCGTACAGGATCACCCAGATGTCGTCGGGATGCACGCGGAAGTACTGATCAAGCGGCTCGCCTTCGACAAGCTCCATCACCAGGAAGCGCCGCTCGTCCTCCGTCACGCCGTAATCGAACACCTCCGGAAGGTGCGGATGATGAAGCGTGCGCAGAATGCGGAACTCGTCTTCGAAACGCTCCAGCACGTCGGCGTTCGCGGCGGCGTGCTCGCTCCTTAGAACCTTGGCGGCACGAATGGCGCCACTGCGCATATCGCGCACGCGGAACACGTCGGCGGAGGCACCCGAGCCGAGCTGCGACAGCAACTCGTAGCGCTCGCCGAGCGAGGCAGGCGGAGTTTGCGGCTGAGGGGAAGACATAAAAACCGGCCGCCACCACTCAGGGCGACGGCCGGTTCAGACTTTAGCAGAGCAGAGTGGAAAACGCAGCGCGACTTCTGTCTATCTGTACAGCGCCTTGATCGAGCCCCAGGTCGTGGGCTCCGTGGCCACCGGGCTGTCCAACACGAACTCGAGCGAGTACGTGCTGAAGAACGGGCTCGTCTGCTGGATGATGAACGTGTAGTCGCCCGGATCGATCTGCGACGCATCCAGACTCTGCGTGGTAACGCTGGCGTCACGCATTTTGTCCAGGAGGTCCGTGTTAATGAGCGTCGGATCAATGTGGATGCCGGCCATCCAGAAATCGATGGTCGGGTTGCTGGGGATGATGCTGGTGTTGCCCGCGTTGATCGCGGCGAAACCGGTGTTCGAAGGCGACCACCCGAGCAGGTTGATCGCGGTGAGCGTATGCCCGGCCGCAATCGTGAACGTGACGTAGTCGCGCGGTTGCGCGCTGACGTTACCGACCTGGCCATTGATCACGTTGCTGCCGCCGGAGAGCGTGATCGGCGTCGGCGCAGCCGGATTGGTGGACAGGAGACCGTTGACTGATTCGTCCCACACGACCGCGGCGTTCGCGGACGCGCAAAGACCCAGAAGCAGAAGACACGTTACCAGAATTTTCATGATGAGCCTCACGCGGGGCGGACAAGGGTGCACAGCGAGCCTCTATTATAGCATGTTCCAGCTTGGAAAATCTCCCCACGCCCCACGACATGGTTCCAACCGGTTAAAAATTGTGTTAAGCTGCGCACGAATACAGACAGATGCAGTGCTCCCCCAACCGAACTGGAACCGCCGATGCGCGCTTCTCGTTTTGGTATTGCACCTGCGCTGGTCGCGTTCTTAGTAGCGGCCGCCACCCCGTCCTTCGCCGGCTCGATCTGCGGCACTGTTCGTGACGTGCTTACGAACCTGCCCGTCGCCCAGGCCGCCATCTTCCTTTTCGACAATTCCAGCCAGTACACGGGCCTCTATGCAGGCACCGACGCCAGCGGTCACTACTGTATCAACAACATTGCCGACGGAACCTACACGCTGCAGGTCAAAGTCGACAATTACCTCGTCGCCGTCGTGAGCGGAATCGACGTCAAGACCACGACCGGCGTCGACGTCGATGTGCATCCCCGCTTTGGCCTGGCCCAACCGTGGCCGAACCCCGCTTCGTCGTCGGTCACCTTCAGACTGCAGGCGCCGCCCGACTCCGATGTGCACCTCGACGTGTTCGATGTCGCGGGCCGGCGCGTATATGGATGGCAGGGCCGCGCCTCATTTGCCGGTGAGCGCACCATCGAATGGAATCTGCGCGACTTCAACGGTCGCGATCTTCAATCGGGAATCTATTTTGTCCGTCTGAATTCCGCCGACGGCACCCTCGTTCGACGCTTTGTACGACTGCGCTGACCCCCAGCGAAATCCGGAGGATCTTCATGAGCCGCAACCTGAAACGCCGTCTTCGTGGCACGAGCCTGCTTCTGACACTCGCCGCGTTGGGGGCGCTCATTGTCTATATCGCATGCAGCAACAGCTCGACGCCGTACGCACCGCTCGGAAAGGACACGCCGAAGGCCGGCTCCGGTGAAGTGGTGTCGGGCTCGGTACGCGACGGCGGACAAACCGCTGTGAAGGGTGCGGTCGTGTCGATCGAGGCACTGACCAACGGCGCGCCGGCCACCGCGCTCGTACTCAAGGAACACCCGGAGCTCGCGGGCAAGGGCGACAAGCCGATGGCTGACGACGCGGCGCGGCGCGTGACGCTCACCGACGATCGCGGCCGTTTCTATTTCGACGGCATGAAGCCCGGTGAATACGCCATCCAGGTGCGCGCGGACGACCACCTGGGCGGGAGCGCCAACGTTGCGGTCCCCAACACACCGGAGCCCACGGACACCATCATCGTCGATGTGAATCTCACGCCCACCGGCACGTTCTCCGGCGTCGCCACGCTCGAGAACGGCGCGACGCTTCCGACGACGCACTCCGACATCGTGGTGTATTGCCAGGGGACGTCGTATGTCGGCGTGACCGATCCGAGCGGCGCGTACGCCATCAGCGATGTTCCTGTCGGCACGTACACGATTCGCGCGACCAAGTCGCACTATCTCGATGACAGCAAGATCGGAACGCTCTCGTTCGCGGGCCAGAACCTCGGCCTTCCGGCCATGCTGCTCAAGATCGACAACAACATTGCGCCGGTGGCGACCATCACGATTCCCGCCGGGCCTACCGTGGAGGGAGTGCCGGTTTCATTCACATCGTCGGGCACGGATCTCGACGGCACCGTCACCAATTACGAATGGGATTTCGAAAACGACGGCACCATGGATTCCAGCAGCCCGACGCCGGGAACCGTGATGCACACCTTCCCCACAGCCGGCACGTATGTCGTAAAGCTGCGCGTGACTGACAGCCTGGGCGCGATCGGCCTGGATGCGAAAACGGTGACGATCGCGGAGAATGTCGTTTACGCATCGTTTCTCGGATTCGATTTTTGGCCCGGCACCCAGGCCCAGCCCGTCAGAACGCTCACCAAGGCGTTTCAGATTGCACAAGCCAACGGTGTTCCGAAAATCAGGGTGTCCACGGGAGCATTTAACGATACACCGGGCTTCGTGGCCGGGATCGATATTGAAGGCGGCTACGATCCGATCACATGGGCCCCCAACGTGGGCTACTCAGTGGTCGGTTACGGGGCAATAACGAGCTGCACGGCGAACTCGATCACCACAGCAACCACCATCTCGCGCATCGATATCTCGCCCGCTACTCCCCCGACGGGGAACTCCATTGGCCTCGTCTCGCAGGGCTGCACGTCCGCGCTCGTGTTCGACACCTGCATTTTCCGCGGGGTGAATGCGGGAGCGGGCTCCTCGCCTGGATCGAATGGCAGTGCTGGCAGCGCCGGCGGGACAGGAAATGGCGGCGCCAACGGTTCGTGTGATGCGAACGGTCCCGGCGGTGCCGGCGGAGCCGGCGGTCCTTCGGTGGCTTGCAACGGAGGCGCGGGCGGAAAAGGTGGCGCCGACGGCGTCAATGCCGGTCAGGCTGGATTTACAGCGCCGTGTGCGGGCGGTGCAACAGGAGGAGCCTCGGGTGCCGGCGGTGATCCAGGCCAGCCCGGCAGCAACGGCAATCCGGGCGCAAACGGCTCGTACGGCAGTCTTGGCGTTGCGGCATCGCCGAACGGCTCCATCGTGGGAACCAACTGGGTGCCCGGTGTGGGCGGCAGCGGTGGCGCCGGCACGGACGGAAAAGGCGCCGGCGGTGGCGGCGGTGGTGGCGGTCAGGGTTGCACATTTTGCGATACCGGCCAGGGCAACGGAGGTGGTGGTGGCGGCGGCGCAGGAACTGCCGGCGGTGGTGGTGGCGGCGGCACGGGTGGATACGGTTCGATTGCGGTGCTGCTGATCGCATCGTCACCGACATTCCAGAATTGCTCCTTCATCACGGGCAGCGGCGGCGCGGGAATGAACGGCGGCGGTGGCGGTGACGGCGGCGTGGGCGGCACGGGTGGACTCGGCGCCTCGATATGCTCTCCGTCCGAAGTCGGCAAGGGCGGCAATGGCGGCAAGGGTGGAGACGGCGGCGGTGGTGGCGGCGCCGCAGGAGGTGCCGGCGGCCCGAGCATCGGCATCATCAAGGCGAGCGGCAGCGCGCCAACGCTGACGGGCGTTTCGTACTCGATCGGCGTCGCGGGAGCGCCCGGGAGCGGCGGACTGACGGGCAAGATCAACGGCGTCAACGGACCCCTGGGGCCCAACGGGCCGGCAGGAATCTCGGCGCAAACGCTGACCCTGTAGCGCAGCGAAGCATCTAGAACCAAGAAGCGCGGCGATTGCCCATGCAGTCGCCGCGCTTTTTTTGTGCGGTGTCTTTTTCTCGTCAGCTCGCTGCGAGTCTCCGCAAGACTGTCTGCAGAATGCCACCGTTCCGGTAGTACTCGACTTCCACCGGTGTGTCGATGCGCAAGAGCGTCTTGAACTCGCGCGCCGCGCCGCCGCCGGCGGGCTTCGCGGAGACGCGAACCGTGGCACCCGGCTTGATGTTGTCGCTCAAATCGAGCACGTCGAACACTTCGTCGCCCTTCAAGCCCAGCGACTCCGCGTTCTCGCCTTCCATGAACTGGAGCGGCAGGATTCCCATGCCGACGAGATTGCTGCGGTGAATACGCTCGTACGATTCCGCGATCACCACGCGCACACCGAGGAGCGCGGGGCCTTTCGCCGCCCAGTCGCGCGACGAGCCCGAGCCGTATTCCTTGCCCGCGATCACCATGAGCGGAACGCCCGCGGCGATATACTTCACCGATGCGTCGTAGATCGTCATTTCCTGGCCGTCCAAGAAGCAGCGCGTCCACGTGCCTTCGGACCCCGGCACGAGCTTGTTGCGCAGGCGGATGTTAGCGAACGTGCCGCGCACCATCACTTCGTGATTGCCGCGACGCGCGCCGTAGGAGTTGAAGCCCTTGGGCTTGACGCCGTTCGCCATCAGGTACTGGGCCGCGGGGGATTTCTGCGCGATCGAACCCGCGGGCGAAATGTGATCCGTGGTGACGCTGTCGCCCAGCCACGCGAGCATGCGCACGCCCTTGATGGGCGTGATCGGCGCCGGCTGCTTCTCCACACCGCCGAAGAATGACGGCTCACGCACGTAGGTGCTGTCGTCTTTCCATGCGTAGAGATCCGAGCCCGTGCTCTCGATTGCGTTCCACATCTCGCTGCCCTTGAACACGTCCTTGTAGCGCGCGCGGAACGATTTTGCGCTGACCACCTTGGCGACCACGTCACGCACTTCAGCGCTCGTCGGCCAGATGTCGCGCAGGTACACGTCGCCACCCTTCGAATCTTTGCCGACGGGCTCGCTGTCGAGATTGATGTCCATCGTGCCGGCCAGCGCATACGCCACCACAAGCGGCGGGCTGGCCAGGAAATTCGCCTTGGTGAGCGGGTGCACGCGTCCTTCGAAGTTGCGATTGCCGGAGAGCACCGACGCCGCCACCAGGCCACCCTTCTCGATTGCGGCCGCCACCACATCCGGGAGCGGACCGCTGTTGCCGATGCACGTGGTGCACCCGTAGCCCACCACTTCGAAACCGAGCTCGTCGAGATAGTGCTGGAGTCCGCTCTCTTCCAGGTATTCGCTCACCACTGCCGAGCCCGGAGCGAGCGACGTCTTCACGAATGGCTTCACGTGCATGCCGCGCTCGACTGCTTTCTTGGCCAACAATCCCGCGCCGATCATCACGTACGGATTCGACGTGTTGGTACACGAGGTGATGGCGGCAATCACGGTGGCGCCGTGGCCGAGCTCGACGTCGGTGTCGTGATCGAGCTGCACGCGCTCCCTGGCGCCCATGCCGTTGACACCGTATCCGCCTTCTTTCACCGGTTTCGCGAGCGCTTCCTCGAACGTCTGGCGCAGCACACGCACCGGAATGCGATCCTGCGGGCGCTTGGGACCCGCCACCGATGGCTCCACGGTGGAGAGATCGAGCTCCACCACGTCGGAGTACACCGGCTCGGGCGCGTCCGGCGTGAAATACATTCCGTTCGCTTTCATGTAAGCCCCGATGAATGCGACGAGCTCGTCCTCGCGACCGGTGAGGCGGTAATAGCGCAGCGTCTCGTCGTCCACCGGGAAGAAACCGATGGTGGCGCCGTACTCGGGCGACATGTTGCCCAGCGTGGCGCGATCCGGCAGCGTCATCGACGCCAGTCCCGCGCCGAAATACTCCACGAACTTTCCGACGACACCCTTCTTGCGCAGGATCTGTGTCACCGTGAGCACGAGGTCCGTGGCGGTGACGCCTTCTTTCAAAGCCCCGGTGAAACGCACACCGACGACGTGCGGCATCAGCATGTTGATGGGCT
>DATEHD010000286.1:0-3288 GCA_035279765.1 Candidatus Krumholzibacteriia bacterium
CACGCGGTTGGACTCCGCGCTCGAGAGCACCAGCGGTTCCGCGCGCGTGGAGTCGCGGGAGCGGTTGATACTGCCGCGCCCAGGATCACCGGCGCCGATCAAGATCCCCGAGTTCCACGGGCGCTCGCCGTCGACGTGTACGTGAGACGCAATGTGCACCACGTCGTATCCGGCAAGGCCGGTCAGAAACTCGTTGCGATCGGGGCTGATCGCGCGCGTCGCGCCATAGCGTTCGACGAGCTGGTTTACTTCCGCGCGCGCGCCGTCCAGGACCGGGGCTTCAGACGCAACGGCAAGAAGTGACGGCTGTGACGGCGCGGCGTCGGGTCGCGCGCGGAGATACGCGAGAAACGCCGCCGACGGAACGCGAACCGTTTCGTGCCATACGCCGAGCGCCGACGCTTCGCCGGGACACACGACGGTCTCGAGTGGAAACCCGGCCAGGAATCCATCCAGCGCGGCATATATGCGCGTGGATGAGCGCAGCGCGTCCGCACCCGATGCGAACAGCAACTCCCCGAGCGCGCGCGAGGCCGCTTCCACGCCCCCGGCATCCGCACGTTCGGGCGCGCGTGCACACAGCCGCTCGTAATTGCGCACGCGGCGCTCGAGCGCTCCATCGTCGTCCTCGATGGTCGTGGCGTGGAACGTATCGCGCGTGAGCGTGAACATGTATATGCGTCCGGCCGCCACACTCGCGTGGAAGAAGCACTCACCGGGGGCGAGCGTGTGTCTCTGCAGCTCGCGCGACGTGGGCGGGCGCACCAGCGCCGGGTTGACATCTCCGAAGCGGCGCGGATCGGTGACACGCTCGAGGAGCGTGCGTGACTGCACCTGCTGCAGAAAGTCGAACAGCGCGCGCGCGCGTGTTTCCGCGGAGACACCGGGCGGGTACGCGCGCAACACATCGCAGCTTTCGAAGAGCCCGGCGGCGAGCTCGGCGCGGCGCGCTTCACGCCACTGAAATTCTCCCTCGGCGCGCGACGATTCGAACGCGTTCCGGCCGCGCTCCAGCCAGTCGAACGCCTCCCGGTCACGCCCGGCATCGTGCTCGCACAGGCTCATCAGGGAGGCCGCCGGCACCATCAGGATCGAATCGGCGCGGGCACTTGCATCCAGCCATGCGGAAAACGCCGAGGCGCGTGCCCCCTCCGCATCGCCCGCGGCGCGCCGGCAGCGCGCGCGCATGAGAAATGCGGCGGCCCTCCATGAGGAGAGCTCATTGTGCGCGACGCGTTCCACTTCCCTGTCAATCACCGCGACGGCCGCGGACACGCTGTCCTGGTTGAGCAAGGCCCCGGCGAGGAAGGTGACGGCATCAGTCCGCGCGCGCGATGGAATCTGCTCGCCATGGACGAGCGCCTCACGCAGGGACCGCGCGGCGGCGGCGTTCTTGCCCTGCGCCATGCGGATGCGTCCCACGTCGACGCCCAGCTGCGCGTCCAGCATGCTGCCGCCGTTCAACGCCATGGCTTCCGCGAGTGTCGACTCGGCATGCGCGTAGCGGCCGAGCATCTGGTCAACCGATGCGACGTTGCGTGCCGTCGGCGCAATGTCGAACGTGCGCAGCTCACGCTTGAGCTGGTAGGCGCGCTCGAAGTAGCGCGCCGCCATGGAGAGCTCGCCGTGTTCCTGCTCCAGCGTGCCGAGGTCGTTGATGGCGTCGCTCTCCTGCACGCGATCACCGAGCTCGCGCGCGGTGAGCCAGGCGCGCTGATAGCTCGTGCGCGCGTCGTGATAGCGCCCCATGCGCGCCAGCACGTTGCCCAGTCCGATGGAGGCGGAGAGCTGCTCGCGCGGACGCCGGGCCGCGCCGAATCCGCGCCACGCCTGCTCGTACTCAACAAGCGCGGGAGGCAGACTGTCGCGCGTGAACTGTGCGTAACCGATGAGCAGATGTCCCCACGCTTCGCTTCCCGCCCGGCCGAGTGCGCGCGCCAGTGCAATGCGCTCGCGATTGAGACGGATCGATTCGTCGAATCGCCCCTGATTCACAGCGACGAACGCCTTCAAGCCGAGCGCCTGCATTCGTCCCGCGGAGTCGCCGAGAGCGGTGGCAATCTCCAGCGCGTTGTCGAAATCGGCCGGAGCATGCGCGTCACGAAGTGCGAGCCGCGCGCGTCCACGGCAGTAGAGCATGCGTCCGAGGAGCACCGAATCGCGGCGCGCACCGGCGCGCTTGATCATGCGCTGCGAGAATGCGAGCAGCGAGTCGGTGGCGCCGGCGTCATACAGCGAGTCTGCGGTGATCTCGGCGGCCGTCTTCGGCGTGTGGCGCGACGTGAGAGGCGCGTGCGCCGCCGATGCGAGCACAAGGGTGAGAAGTATGGTGGCCAGGAGGCGCATGCGGGCGAATGGGTTCCACCCCAGCGTACCGCAGCGGGCGATAGAACCTCAAGCCGGGCGCCAGGCCGCTCAGGAGGCGGTGTGAGTGTTTTCGAAGAGGACGACCTTGAGCGTGGTAATGAGCTGTCCCACGTGGCGTGTGGTGTGCTCGGACGCGTGATAGAGCAGGCCCAGCACGTTGGATGGAAGTCGTCCATTTCCGACCGTGCGTCCCTTGAGGAGCGAGTTCTCGGACGTGCAGCGCAGCTGCAGGAGGGCACGATCGATGGTGAGATCCAGGAGCTCGAGCAGGTATTCGCAATCGACGTCGAGGTCGGGTGAACGCTCCAGCGCAATGGCGCGCGTCTGGTTGTCGTGCAACGCTTCGCCACGGGCGTAGGTCATCAACCTGTCGAGCGCGTGCGCCGCGTGGAAAAGATGAAATCCCGCCGGCGCCGCGCCGCTGGGCCGCTTCCACAATAGGTCCTGCTGTACGCCCGCCACGGCCCTCGCGGCATCTTCACGTGCCTGGAGCAGCGAATGCGCCACCGGCACGAGCAGTGGTGGAATTCCGTAAACGGGTCCGCTCAACCAGATATTTCGATTCGCGACAGCCATATAAATCCCTGTCTTTCCCGACGTGGTCCTACATGGAAGTTTATCCCGAAGCGGCCCGCGAGCCAGCAGAACCTTCGGACATTCTTGGATTTCCGTAAAATCCTGATCGGATGAACATGAGTATGCCCAGCGCGATCGATGCATAGATCACCAAAGGCAGAGCTTGCAGAAACCACCTGGCACCCGGTGAGTACCAATTGGGGAGGGGCGGAGGAAGAAAACGCAGCCGCAGAAGCAGCACGTGAATGGATCCGTGGTGCCCCAGGGGCGGCACGAAATGTTCGCGCAGCGCGACAAAGCCGAACCCGGTGAAGACGAGCGCAAACAAGAGCGGCGCGGGTGCGT
>DATEHD010000287.1:0-7486 GCA_035279765.1 Candidatus Krumholzibacteriia bacterium
ATCATCTGGGTGTTCGTGCACATTCAATACCTGATCGGATTTGACAACAAACTGCTGGTCATGATGCAGTGGGGTTTCAACTACTTCACCCGCAAGCGCGGTGCGCGACTGATCACCTTCGAGCCCGGACCGGATGCATGATTCGTTTCGCATGAAAGTGGAGGACCTCCACGACGTCGGCGGAATTCTCGCCGACCAGGACGGCGTGTGGTTCGTGGATAACGAACCCGTGCCCGGCGCGCGCGAAGCGCTTGCGCGCATCCGTGAGCGCGCACTTCCGCTGCGCATCATCTCCAACACCACCACCCGGACCAGCGACGAGCTTGCCGCCAAGATGCGCGCGATGGGCATGCATGTCGACGCGCGCGAAGTGATCAGCCCCCCGCGGGTGGCGGCACAGATGCTGCGCGCTCGGCGTGTGAAACGCGCCCGGCTCGTCGTCTCCGATGCCATTCGCAGCGAGTTCGAGGGCATTGAAGATGCGCCGCACCCCGAGGTGATCGTGATCGGCGATATCGGCGAACGCTGGAGCTATGCGCTGATGAACGATCTCTTTCGCATGGTGCTGGAAGGCGCCGAGATCGTGGCGCTGCACCGCGGGCGCTACTGGCAGGTGGCGGACGGATTGAAGCTTGATATCGGCGCCTTTATCGCGGGGCTCGAATACGCCACCGGCTCCATCGCCACCGTGGTGGGAAAACCGTCTCCCGCCATGTTCAAGGCGGCGGTGGATGACATGGGGCTGGGCCCGGACGACGTCGTGATGATCGGCGACGACGTGCACCACGACGTGCACGGCGCGCAGAACGCGGGCATTCGCGGCGTGCTCGTGAAGACGGGCAAGTATCGCGACGCGCTGGTGGCGTCGACAGGAATCAAACCGGATCTCGTGATTGATTCGATCGCGGTGCTGGCGGGAGTGCTCTAGAGGGTGAGTAACAGCGAGCGGTCCCGCAACTCGAAACCGCTCGCTGCTCTCACGTGAACGACGCTAGCTCTTCCGGCGAGCCTTGCGCCGCACGGTCCGCTTCTTTCTCCGTACCGTCGTCTTGCGGCGCGCGGTTTTCTTTTTTGCCTTCTTCTTCACCTTGCGCTTGGCCTTGGCTTTCTTCTCGGCCTTGCTCTTCTTGGCCATATCAGCGCGATGCGCCCGCTCGTAGGTCTGGATATCCTTGAACTTGCCCAACTTGTCACGCACAGCGTAGAGCTTCTTTCCCTTCGAGCTGCGCATGGTGGTTCGTTTTGCCAAGACATCCTCCTTGCAACGATTCCCGCGTCGACGGGATCGCACGGTTGGGGACGAGAACACTTTCCGGAAGATGAGTGCGATGATAGACCCGTGTCGCGGCCCGGGTCAACGCTGCGGTGAGCGCACGCCCTACAGTTTCCAGTGCCCCGCGTGCACGGCGCGCAGCATGGCGTGCACGGGAGCAAACCGCCCCTCGGAGAGGGGCGGTTCCGTTGGTTTGTTCTCTCCCGACATGCGGCGAAGGACGTGCTCAACGCTCGCCTCTAGCGCAGCGATGTTGTAACCGCCTTCCAGCAGCGCCACGAGCTTGCCCTTCGCGTGCGTGTTCGCAATCGTCAGCACCGCATCGGCCATCGCAGCAAAGCCGGACTCCGTGACGCGCATCCCCCCCAGCGGATCGTCCACATGCGCGTCGAAGCCCGCCGAGAGAAGGACGAGCTCCGGCATGAACTGATCGCCGAGAGGCATTACCACGCGACGGAATGCGGCAATCCATTCTTCGTCGCCGAAGCCTCCGGCCAGGGGAATATTGACAGTCATTCCCACCGCGTCAGGCCCGCCCATCTCCTCGAACGCTCCGGTACCGGGATAGAACGGAAACTGGTGCAGAGACACGAAGAGCACGCGGCCGTCATTCCAAAAAATCTCCTGGGTGCCGTTGCCGTGGTGGACGTCCCAGTCGATGATCATCACGCGCTCGAGCCGGTGAGCGGCCCGCGCATGCGCCGCCGCCACGGCAATATTACTGAAGAGACAGAATCCCATCGCGCGCCTGGATTCCGCATGATGGCCCGGCGGGCGCGCTGCCACGAATGCATTGTCGAGCTCGCCGCTCATGACACGATCGACAGCGTCCAGCGCGCCGCCCGCTGCGAGCAATGCACAGTCGTACGAATCGGGTGAGGTGAACGTGTCAGGGTCGAGCATGACAAAGTCGCGGCCGGCAGTGGCGGCAATCTTCCCGATGTGTTCGCGGGAATGCACACGCGCGAGCTCGTCATGCGTGGCGCGGCGAGTTACCGGCAGCTGCGTGACGCCGAACTCGCCGCAACGCGAGGCGAGGCGCAGCATCGCTTCCAGTCGCTCGACACGCTCCGGATGGCCGTCCGGATTGTGGTGACGAAGAAACGTCGCGTCGGTGAAGAAGCCCGTGTTCATTAATGTCGACGCCTGCGCAGGAACTAATCCTCTTCGTACTGCGAGCGCAGCTTCTCAATCACTGATGCATCCGCGAGTGTCGTCACATTGCCGAGCGCTCTGCCTTCGGCGACGTCGCGCAGGAGCCGTCGCATGATTTTCCCCGAACGCGTCTTGGGCAGATCGGGCGCGAACACGATGCGCTCCGGAATCGCGAACTTCCCGATCTTCTTCGCCACCCATTCCTTGAGGTCGGCGTCCAGCGCATCCGACGCAATGACACCGTCCTTGAGGCTCACGAACGCCACCATGGCCTGGCCCTTGAGCTCGTGGGCGATGCCGATGACCGCGGACTCCGCGACGCCGGCGTACTCGACGAAGATGCTCTCCAGCTCCGCGGTGCCGATGCGATGTCCCGCCACATTCACAACGTCGTCCACGCGCCCGACGATCCAGAAGTAGCCGTCCTTGTCGAGGTGGGCGCCGTCGCCCGGGAAGTAGAGCCCTTTCCACTTCGACCAGTATGTCTGCTTGTAGCGTTCCGGGTCGCCGTACACGCCGCGCAGCATGCCGGGCCAGGGCTTGCGAATGGCGAGATAGCCCGCCTTCACTTCCTTGCCCTTTTCGTCGAGCACCGCCGCATCGATTCCGAAGAACGGCCGCGTCGCGCTGCCCGGCTTGGTATCCGTGGCGCCCGGGAGCGGCGTGATCATGATGCCGCCGGTTTCCGTCTGCCACCACGTGTCGACGATCGGACACTTCTTGTCACCGATCGTGTTGTGGTACCACATCCACGCCTCCGGATTGATGGGCTCGCCCACCGTGCCGAGCAGTCGCAGCGACGACAGGTCCGACTTTGCCGGCCACTCGTCGCCCCACTTCATGAAGGCGCGAATCGCAGTGGGCGCCGTGTAGAAAATGTTCACGCGATAGCGCTCGATCATCTCCCACATGCGCCCGCGGTTGGGCCAGTCGGGGGCACCTTCGTACATGAGACACGTGGCGCCGTTCTGGAGCGGCCCGTACACCACGTAGCTGTGACCCGTCACCCAGCCGATGTCGGCCGTGCACCAGAACATGTCGGTGTCGTGCAGATCGAACACAAACTTCGTGGTGAGATACGTGAACACCATGTAGCCGCCGGTGGTGTGGATGATGCCCTTGGGCTTGCCGGTGGTGCCGCTCGTATATAAAAGGAACAGCATGTCCTCGCTGTCGAGCTTCTCCGGCGGACACGCCGGCGAGGCGCCGTCCATCAGCGTGTGGTACCAGTGATCGCGGCCTTCCTTGATATGGCAACGGAACGGCTCGCCGTGCGCTCGTTTCACCACGATGACATTCTTCACGCTGGGACACTGTGCGATGGCCTCATCCACGGTGTCCTTGAGCGGGAGCACCTTGCCGCGGCGCCAGCCGCCGTCGGCCGTGATAACGAGTGACGCCTGGCAATCCTGCACACGGTCGCGAATCGATTCAGCCGAGAAGCCGGCGAAGATCACGGTGTGCACCGCGCCGATGCGCGCGCAGGCGAGCATCGCCACCGCGAGCTCGGGGACCATGGGAAGATAGATCGCGACGCGGTCGCCCTTTTTGACGCCGAGCCCCTTGAGCGCATTGGCGAACATGTTGACCTCGCGCGCGAGGTCACCGTAGGTGAGGACACGACGGTCGCCGGGCTCGCCTTCCCACACCAGGGCGGCTTTCAGGCGCACGGGGGTGTCGAGATGGCGGTCGAGACAGTTGTATGACAGGTTGGTTTTGCCGCCCACAAACCAGCGATAGAAGGGCGCCTTCCTCGCGTCGAGCACACGCGTCCACGGCTTGAACCAGACCAGCTCCCTGGCCACGCCGGCCCAGAATTTTTCCGGGTCACGCAGACTCTTTCGATACAGCTTGCGATATGCCTCGTCGGAGCCGAGCAGTGATTGCTTGCGGAACTCCTTCGAAGGCTTGAAGCGACGGGCTTCTTTGAGCACCGACTCGAGTTGTTTGGCGTCGATTTGAGGCATGAACCAATTCCTTTCCATTGGCGCGCGGTCGCGGAGGGTCTAGTCTATCGAACTGTGCGCGCTGCCGTAAAGTTCCGCGACGCGACCAACCACATGAAACACGCCCCGACAGATCGTGCCATGAAGGCCTGGGCGATGTACGACTGGGCCAACTCCGCCTTCACCACCACCGTGATGGCCGGCTTCGTGCCGATCCTCTTCAAATCGTACTGGGGCGCGGGCGCCGACGCTTCCGAAACCTCGTTCCGGCTCGGTCTGACCAATTCGCTTTCCAGTCTCATCATCGCGGTGATGGCGCCCGCTCTCGGTGCCATTGCCGACGCGGGCGGAAATCGCAAGCGCTTCCTCCTCGTGTGCACGATGGCGAGCGTGATTGCCACCGCGGCCCTGGCCGCCGTCGGACGCGGCGCCTGGCAGACCGCGTCGCTCGTGTTCGGATTTGGCGTCGTCGGCTTCTCGGCATGCATGATCTTCTATGACGCCCTGCTCATGGACGTCTCGACACCGGAGACGTCGGACCGCGTGTCCGCGCGCGGGTTCGCGCTCGGCTATCTCGGCGGCGGCGTGCTCTTCGCGGTGAACGTTCTCATGACACTCAAGCCGCACTGGTTTCTGCTTCCGGATGCGACCGCGGCGGCGCGCGTGTCGTTCATCACCGTGGCGGTGTGGTGGGCTGTGTTTTCGATACCGCTGTTCCGCCACGTGCACGAGCGCGGGGCGTTCATCACGCGCTCGGGCTCGGCGGTGCGGGAAGGCTTTCGCGAGCTCCTCGATACGTTTCACCATTTGCGGCGCCACCGCGTGGCGCTCCTGTTCCTGGTGGGATACTGGCTCTACATCGACGGCGTCAGCACGATCGTGCGCATGGCCGTGGACTATGGCATCTCGCTCGGTTTTCCGTCGTCGGCCTTGATCGGTGCGCTCCTCCTCACCCAGTTCGTCGGCTTCCCGGCGTCGATCTGGTTCGGCCGCATCGGCGAGAGATTCGGCGCCCGCACGGGCATCTTCATCGCCATCGGCACATACATCGGCATATGCCTGTGGGGCTACCGCCTCGCGCACATCTGGGAGTTCTATGCGCTCGCAACCGCCATTGGTCTTGTGCAGGGTGGCATCAACAGCCTGTCGCGCTCGCTGTTTTCCCGCCTTACCCCGCACGACAGGTCGGCACAATTCTTCGGTTTCTACAACACGGTGGGCCGTTTCTCCGCGGTCGTGGGCCCCGTACTGATGGGGCTGGTGGCGCGCCAGACCGATAACCCGCGCCTCTCCATGCTGGCGCTGACCTCGCTCTTCATCGCCGGCGCATTGTTCCTTGCACGCGTCCGCGAGGAGCCCGTATCCTCGGCGCAACCGCAGATGTGAGCCCCATGATTGACCTCCCGCAGCTCGTCGCCCGCTTCAATGACCATCTCGCCTTCGCCACTCGCGAGGGTATTTTTGAGCCAACCGCATTTTCCCTGGCCACCACGGGTCCGGACGGACGCCCTTCGGTCCGCATCGTGCTACTGAAAGCGGCTGACGAACGAGGGTTCGTTTTTTACACCAATACACGAAGCCGGAAGGGCCGCGAGCTGGCCGCCTCGGGGCGGGCCGCCATGGTCTTCTGGTGGGGGCCGATCCTGCGCCAGGTCCGGATCGAAGGCACGGTGGAGCCGGTGAGCGCCGGCGAGGCGGACGCCTACTTCGCCAGCCGGGCGCGAGGCAGCCAGATCGGTGCCTGGGCCTCCAACCAGAGCAGCGTCGTCCCCTCGCGCGAGGCACTCCTTGCCGCGGCCAGGGACATCGAGGCCCGATTCGCCGATGCCCCGGTCCCGCGACCACCCCACTGGTCGGGCTACCGGGTCAAGCCGGAGGTCATGGAATTCTGGTATGGCCGGGAGGATCGTCTGCATGAACGCATCGAGTATCGACTGGAGGGAAACGGCTGGGTGGAGCGAATTCTATCTCCATAAGGAGAAAGAGCTTGTTGCTCGAGCGCGGCGCCTGTTAATATCTACCTATCCCACCCGGTCCGGTGTCCGAGGACGCCGGTTATGGACCATGCCCCGTTTTGACAGAGGAGAGAGCAGCGTGAACTGCAACCTTGTCCGGAGTATGACCGTCGCGGGCCTGCTCGTCGTGGGATTTGCGGGCCGCAGCGAGGCGTTTGCGCTGCAGCGCATGGCAGGTGCCATTGACCTCAGCCGCGTTGCATCGGGTGTCGTCTCGCTTCCCGCCAGCCAGTTGATTGCCAGTGTTCCCCAGCAGCTCGTCGTTCCCGCTTCCATCGATCTCGTCGGTCCGCTCACGGAAATTCGCGTGGGTATTCCCAGCGAATGCGACATGACGATCGAAGTGGCCGATGATGCGGGCGCTCCGCTCTTTCTCGCGGAATGCCATATGCCGCAGGGCTGGCAGAAAGTCGCGTTCAGCGGACGCGATTCAAAAGGCGGAATGCTTCCCAACGGAACCTACTATTACACGGTGACGGCGGACGGCATCTCGCGCACGATGCGCGTAGTTGTCAATCGCTAAGCCGCCACGTTCGCGTAACAACGCTTTGAAGAAAGCCGGGCTTCATGCCCGGCTTTTTTATTTATATTTGCCGCGCCTCGGCAAGCCTCCGCGCGGCGTAGTAACATCGCGCGCATGCAGAGCGACGCAGACATCGTGGTGGTCGGCGCAGGGGCCGCAGGTCTCATGGCCGCGATACACGCCGCGCGAGCCCGTCCCGATGCGTCCGTTCTCGTCCTCGATGGTGCGCGCAAACTGGGCGCCAAGATCCTCATCGCGGGCGGCGGGCGCTGCAACGTCACCCACGACGTGGTGGACGAGGCCGCCTTCGCCGGATCATCGCGCAACGCCATCCGAAAGGTGCTCCGCCGCTACGACGTCGACGCGACCACCGCGTTCTTTTCCGAGATCGGCGTGAAGCTCAAGCGTGAAGAAACTGGAAAGCTCTTCCCCACCACCGACGATGCGCGCACGGTGCTGAATGCGCTCCTCGACGAGGCGCGCGCCCGCGGCGTCAGGCTCGCGCACCCGTGGCGCGTGCAGAGACTCCGTCGCGATAGCGACGGCTTTAGCATAGATGCGACCGGCGAAGCGG